>JBEIUO010000742.1:0-1974 GCA_040374335.1 Phycisphaeraceae bacterium | reverse complement strand
CAATGCTCGGGAGGGTTAGTGGGAAAACGGGATCGGGAGTTTCACGTAAGAGGTGCTGGGGTGAGAAGGGTGGGAAGTCTGTATGCAGAACCCTTATCCTGAGTCGGCGGGGGAGTCGTCGGGGTCGATCTTTCAGCGTCCGAGAACGGGACGTGAGAGGGGCGGGCCCGGGTTTTCGACCGGAACGTGGCTTCGCGGGCGGGGTGAACACCCCCTGGCGAGCCGGCATGGAACAACGGGAGCCATCAGTCACATGCTCACGCCGATGACAACAGGGTTCGTGGCACGGTTGAGGAACAATGACCAGGCGGCGTGGTACGAACTGTGGGAGACCTTTGGCCCCGTCGTTCGGGCCCAGCTCATGAAGTGGGGGCGTGGCCGGATCGGCTCGCAGACCGTCCAGGACCTGTCGCAGGAGACCCTCGCGGCCCTGTCCGAGTCGATCGACCGGTTCGACCCGACGCGGGGGGCCAGGTTCTCCACATGGCTTCTGGCGATCGCCAAGCACGTGCTGGGGGACGAACTCGACCGGCGGGGGGCCCAGAAGCGGGGCGGGGACCAGAAGATCACGGCCCTCGAAGAGGGGTGGATGGGCGCGAGCGCGGCCCTGGGGGCCGACGAGCAGTACGAGATGTCGGTCTTCCGGGCGAAGGTGGAGGCGGCGATCAAGCTGACCCAGAAGGAGACGGATTTCGGGGATTTCTCGATTTTCTCGATGCGGGTCCTGGAGGGGAAGCCGGGGAAGGAAGTAGCCGGGACCCTTGGAATCAGCGAGCCGACCGTCAGCCGAAGGCTGGCCAAGGTCCGTGAAGTACTGCGGCGGCGGCTGTCGGAGGTCATGGCGGTCTATTCGTTCACGGCGGAGGAGTTCTCGGAGGCGGCGCGAAACGGACTGGAGACGAGTCCCAAACAGGATCAGGCCGCGGCCGATGCGATGTTTGACGAGGCGGTCGGCGAGATCTATCACCGTCAGATGGAACTGAGGCGGGAGGATCAGGCGGCGCGGCTCCGGTGAAGCGTTCACCGGTGGAAGAGCGACCTGTGACGCACGAGGTGCACGATGGGGATGGTGCTCGAGCTGTTTGTAATCTGCGTCGGGGTGGTGCTTGCCATCATCGTGCTTGTGACCGTGGTCAAGCCCGTCTTCAAGGCGATCGGCTGGGTCTTTAAGCAGGTCTTCGCCTTCATCGGGGGAGAAGTCACGGACGCGGCACGGCTGGTGGGCGCTCTGGTGACGGCACTGGTGTACATTCCGCTGACGATGGTGAATCTGGTGATCGGTCGGTGGTCGGCGTGTTCCCACTACGGCAGGGCGCTGCAGGGGGAGATCGGGAACGCGGGTGTGTCGCTTTACCGGATGCTGATCGGGCACCCGTTGCGGCTGGTGGGGCTCGGCGGTGCGCTGGAAGGGGTGGAGAAGCGGATCCCCGCGGTTGTTCAGGCTGCACCCGGCGCGGATGCACCCCCGGCGCGGGCCGGCAAGTTCGAGGGGTATCGGATCGTGGGGTCGCTCCCGGGCGGTGGATCGGGCGCCAAGCTGTACATCGCGGAGCCGGACGACATCAAGTATGCGTCGTTCGAGCGCGAGGGTGTCGTGGGTGTCGGCCAGGTCGTCATCAAGAGCTTCTCGCTGAAGGATGGCAGCTCTCTGCCCCAGATCGTGCGCGAGAGTCGCTCGCTGGACGCGGCCAAGAAGCTCAGGCTGATCCTGGACCACGAACTCGCGGCGGACCGGTTCTTCTACGTGATGCGGTACGTGCCGGGCGACAGCCTTTCGCTCGCGGCGAAGAAGCTGCACTCGTCGAGCCCCGCGGCGGGGCTTGGGGACTCCCAGCTCAGGACCGCGCTCGGTTACCTCGCTGATCTTGTGGGCACGCTGAGTGTGTACCACCGGGGCGGGCTGTGGCACAAGGACGTGAAGCCGGACAACATCATCATCGACGGCACGGACGGGCGGGCACACTTGGTGGACTT
>JBEIUO010000427.1:0-3473 GCA_040374335.1 Phycisphaeraceae bacterium | reverse complement strand
TACCACTCGGAGGAGTACGTACCGCCGCACTTGGAGAGGTACGGGAGCGTGAGGGAGCGGGCGAGGGTCGTGATTTCAGCGGCTTCGGCGTGGGAGGTGTGGTCCTTCCAGAGCCACGCCATCGCGGCGGGCGTGTTGCTGAACTCATCCAGCATCGCGAGCGCCGTGCCACGACGGTCGACGGGAATCGGTGTTGAGCCGGTGGTATCGACGCCGAGGCCGACGACAAGCGCAGGATCGAAGTGCGTGTGCTTGCGTGCCATCCCAACCGCGGCGGCGACGCTGGCGTCGAAGCCATCGAGGTAGTCGCGGGGGTGCTGGCGTGCGATGTTGGGATCACGGTCATCGAGAATGACGCCGTCTGTACCGTGGCGGTAGGGCCAGATTGACGTGGCGAGTTCCTCGCCGCTGGAGATGTCGACGACGACGGCGCGGACGGAGTTGGTGCCGTAGTCGACTCCGATGGCGTAGCCGCGAGGGGGGGTGTGGACGGTGGTCACGCGTGGAGCTCCACTGGGGGTACGGCTGCGGGAGAGACGAGTTCGGGCTCGGCGAGGAGGAACCGATCGGCGGCGGCGGCGATGAGTCCGAGCGTGCGTCGGCGGGGAGCGACGCGGCAGACGAGTTGCCCGAATCGACCGATGAGCGAGTGAATACGGACGCGCTGCTCGAACATCGGGCCGATCTCGGGGTGGAGGCTTGGAAGATCGCCGGTGAGCACGACGTGCTGGGTACCGACGAGATTGATCGCGCCGGCGATGACGACTGCCGCGGCGTCGATGGCTTTGGCGAGCCAGGGCTCGACGCCCCGGGCGGAGACGTGCTGCGCGAGCATGTTCCAGGATGCGGTGCGAGAGCGGAAACGGGCGCGGAAGGTTGTGAGAAGACCATCGCGGGAGAGAAGGGTCTCGACGCAACCAACAGCACCGCACGCGCAGACTCGGTGGTTCCCGTGAACACCGGTGTGGCCGAGTTCACCGGCCATGGGGACGGAACCCTGGAAGAGGCTGCCGCCGGTCACGAGCGCACCACCGACACCGTCGCCGAAGTCGAGAAGCACGAAGGAGTCGGGAGCGTCGGCGGCGGCTTGATGGCCGAGCGCGAGTGCCTGAATCTCCTGGACGGCGCAGACCTGGGCCCGGAAGAGTCGACCGATCTTCGGTAGAAAGCCGGGGGCTTCGATGATCGGGAGGTTGGGGGAGCAAAGGACACTGGCGGCGGCGGCGTCGAGAACACCGGGCACGCTTACGACCACGAAGCCACCGGACTTGAGTTCGAGCTCCCGACGCGCGGCGTCGATTCGGCCGAGGAGGGTAGAGGGTGAAGCGGGTGTTGCGAACTCTGCGCGACGGGGAGGGCGGTCGCAGGCGAGGGGCTGGGCCATAACGGTGGTGCGCCGAACACCGAGTTCGACGATGGGGATCTCTCGGGATGCGAGTACCCGGACGCTGCGCGCCGGTCGGCCCATGGTGTTACGTACGGCGGGGTCGATGATTGGATCGGCTTCGTCGGCGAGGCGGTCGGCGATGAGATCGTCGACCACTTTGCCTGCGGTCATGGCGGAGAGACCGGTTGCGCGGGCGATAGCCGCACGGGACATCGGTCCGTGGGAGAGGAGGAGGCGGAAGACCAGCCGACGGTTGGCCGCCCGGAGTTGTGATGGATGCGCAAATATCCTAAGGGTAGTATAGTATGTCGACGCCCCGGGCGTGGGCGGGTCACACGGGAGTTGCCATGAGACGAATCACGGGCGTGCTTGCGATGGTTGCGGCCTTGGCGTCGGCGTGCGGGGCGGTGGCCCGACAGCCGGGTGAGATCCTCGTGGTGAACGGGGGATTTGAAGAGCGGGAGGGGGAAATGCCGCGGGGCTGGTCGCGCTCGATGTGGGGAGGGAAGGGGGAGCTGGAGTTGGGTGAGGGGGGTCGCGGGGGTGGGGGCTGCGTGGTGATTCGGAGCGAGTCGGGCGGAGACATCTCGTGGTCGACGACTGTTCCGGTGGAGTACAACTCACGGTACCTGCTGACGGGGTGGATCAAGACGCAGGGAGTGAGCACGCGGGATGGAGGGCGGGGGGCACTGCTCAATCTGCACAACATCCAATCGGTGCGAACGGAGGCGGTGAAGGGCGATACGGATTGGACGCGGGTGGAGGTTGAGTTTGAGAGCGGGCTCAACGATGCGGTGACGATCAACTGCCTTTTCGGGGGTTGGGGGCTCGCGACAGGGACGGCGTGGTTTGATGATGTGTCGCTGAAGCTGCTGAAGAAGGGGGAGATGCCATCGCCGCGGATCACGATCGACGCGGCGAGCACGGGGGAGCCGATCAGTCCGTACATCTATGGGCAGTTCATCGAGCATCTGGGGAAGTGCATTTACGGCGGGATTTGGGCGGAGATGCTGGAGGACCGGAAGTTCTTCGATGCACCGGGCGCGGCGGGGTCGCCGTGGCGGGTGATTGGCGGCGCTGGCACGCTCGCGATGCGGAAGGAAGGGGCGTTTGTGGGCGAGCACACGCCGGTGGTGGTGCCGCGGGGCGGGGTCGGGGGGCTCGCGCAGCATGGATTGGCGGTACGCGCCGGCAGGAAGTATGTGGGCTCGGTGTGGGTGCGAGGGGAGAGCGCGGGGGGGAGAGCGACCGTCGTGCTTGTGTGGGGCGATGGTGCGGACGACCACGCGAGCGTGGATCTCGGCGAGTTGACGGGTGAGTATCGGAAGCACGAGTTTGAGTTCACGTCGCGAGGGGACAGCGACGATGCGCGGCTGGAGATCACCGCGACGAGTGAGCTTTCGGTGGGAACGGCGAGTCTGATGCCGGCTGACAATGTGCGCGGATTCAGAGCGGACACGATTGCGTTGCTGCGGGAGCTTGATTCGCCGGTGTATCGCTGGCCGGGCGGCAACTTCGTTTCGGGGTACGACTGGCGGGACGGGGTTGGCGAGAGGGATCGGCGGCCGCCGCGGAAGAACCCTGCTTGCACGGGGATCGAGCACAACGACGTTGGGATCCACGAGTTCATGGAGCTGTGCGCGTTGCTGAAGACGGAGGCGTACATCGCGGTGAACACCGGGCTTGGTTCGGTGGAGAACGCGGCGGCGGAGTTGGAGTACGTGAATGGTGACGAGAGCACGCCGATGGGGAAGATGAGGGCGGAGAACGGGCGTCGGGAGCCGTGGGCCGTGAGGTTCTGGGGGATCGGGAACGAGATGTACGGGTCGTGGCAGCTCGGGAATGTGCCGCTGAACGAGTACACGAAGCGTCACAACGCGTTTGTGGATGCGTTCCGGAAGCAGAACAAGGAGATCGCGGTGATCGGTGTGGGGGCTGTGGGCGAGTGGAGCAGGACGATGCTGCGGGACTGCGCGGAGAGGATGGACCACATCTCCGAGCACGTGTACTGGCAGGAGCAGGCGTCGCTGCTGGGTCATGTGATGGCGGCGCCGCGGTCGCTCGAGGAGATTGCCAGAGCGCACCG
>JBEIUO010000320.1:0-4190 GCA_040374335.1 Phycisphaeraceae bacterium | reverse complement strand
GCGTGACGTGCCTGGCGGGAACGGAGGCCGCGTGCGCTCGTGAGGGGGGTACGTGGCGTGGGGCGGGGACGGTGTGTGGCGCGACGACGTGTGCGCCGGCGACGGGGGCGTGCTGTGTGGCGCCGAATGCCGGGACGATCAACTGTGTGCAGGTGACCCAGGCCCAGTGCGCGTCGATGAACGGCGCGTGGCGGGGCGCGGGTGTGACGTGTGGCGCGGCCCAGTGCCCGGTGATTCAGACGGGCGCGTGCTGCGTGGCGACGCCGTCGGGAGTCGCTTGCGTGGTGTCGACGGAGGCGATGTGCGTCTCCCAGAACGGGGTGTGGCGTGGTGCGGGAACGGTGTGCGGCGCGGATGCGTGCCCGCAGCCGGCTCCGACGGGCGCGTGCTGCATCCAGGCGAACGGGGCGATCACGTGCGTGATCGCGACGCAAGCCGCGTGCACGCGTGAGGGCGGGACGTGGCGAGGCGCGGGTTCGGCGTGCGACAACACGATCTGCACGCCGCCGGTGACGGGGGCGTGCTGTCTCAATAGCCCGGTGGGCGTGACCTGTGTCTTGACGACCGAGGCCGCGTGCGCCCGTGAGGGTGGCGCGTGGCGGGGTGCGGGGACGAACTGCTCGAATACCAACTGTGCGCCGCCTCCGCAGCTCGGCGCGTGCTGCGTGCCGACTCCGGGCATGGGCCAGATCATCTGTGTGGTCGTGACGGCGGCTGACTGCGAGGGGCAGGGCGGTACGTTCCGCGGGGTGGGAACGGCGTGCGGGGCGGATACGTGCCCGAATCCGAATCCTCCGGGCGCATGCTGCATCGCGACCCCGAACGGGAACACCTGTGTCGTGACGATCGAGGAGTTCTGTGTCCGCGAGGGCGGGACGTGGCAGGGTGCGAACACTGAGTGCGGACCGACGACCTGTCCTCAGCCAGAGCCCACGGGCGCGTGCTGCGTGCGGTCGAGCACGGGTGGTATCGAGTGTGTCGTGGTGACCGCGGCCACGTGCGCCGAGCGCAATGGCGCGTGGCGCGGCGTGGGGTCGGTGTGCGGTCCGGAGACGTGCCCGCAGCCCCCGGTGACGGGTGCGTGCTGTGTGCAGGCCCCCTTGGGAGCACCGGTTGCCTGCTTCGTGACGACCGAGGCGATCTGTGCGGAGCGCAACGGCACGTGGCGTGGCGCTGGGACCCTCTGTGGCCCGGCGACCTGTCCTCCCGCGGAGCCCACCGGGGCGTGCTGCGTTCGTTCCGCGAGCGGGACGATCGCGTGCGTCGTGGTGACCGAGGCGGTGTGCGTGAGCCGTGATGGTCGGTGGCGGGGCGCGAACTCGGTCTGCGGGCCGAACTCGTGCGTGCCGACGACGGTGACCGGCGCGTGCTGTGTTCGTACGAGCACCGGCATCGCCTGTGCGCAGACGACCCAGGTTCGCTGCCGCGAGATGAACGGTGTGTACCGCGGCGACAACACGCGTTGCGGGCCGGATGCCTGCCCGCGTCCTGAGCCCACGGGCGCGTGCTGCGTTCGTGGCGAGAATGGCACGGTGCGGTGCGTAGTGGTGACGCTCGCGGCGTGCCGCGATGCCGACGGCCTGTACCGCGGGAACGGCACGGTGTGCGGTGATCGTGCGTGCCCGACGGTCGAGGTGCGTGGGGCGTGCTGCGTGCGTGGCGCCGACGGCGGCGTTACGTGCGTCGAAGTGACCCAGGCCCGGTGCGCCGAACTGAACGGCCTGTACCGCGGGGACAACAGCCGATGCGGGGCGGATTCCTGCCCGCGTCCGGAGCCGACGGGCGCGTGCTGCGTTCGGACGGAGACCGGCGTGCGGTGCACGGTGGTGACGTTGTCACGCTGCCGCGAGCTCGGCGGGCTCTTCCGCGGGCCGGGGACCAACTGCGAGGACAACCCGTGTCCGGAGCCGAGCCCAACGGGCGCGTGCTGCATCACGGGCAAGGACGGTGCGGTGCGGTGTGAAGTGATGACCCCCGCTCGTTGCCGCGAGCTTGGCGGACAGTTCCGTGGCCCGGGCACGGAGTGTGGGCGTGGGATCTGCGAGCCGGTTGGTCGGGGCGCATGCTGCATCGGCGACCTCGAAGGTCGGCGGTGTGTGGTCGTGAGCGAAGAGGCGTGCGCGAGGTTGATGGGTCGTTACGCGGGCGATGGCTCGGCGTGCGAGGACATCAAGTGCGACACGGCCGATGAGGACTGCCCCTGCGACTGGAACGGGGACGGCGTCGTGAACCTTCGTGACATCCGCGCGTTCATGCAGTCGTTCGAGGACGGCGCTGCCGACTTCGACGGGGATGAGGACACCGATCAGGACGACGTGATCGGGTTCCTGATGTGCGTCCGCGACGGCTGCAACTGAGCGGGCCGGAGATTCAGGCGAGTACCAGCCGCGCCCCCCGATGGGGCGCGGCTTTTTGTTGGCACCCGGGGATGGAGCCGTGGAGGCACGCGGTTTGGTACACTTGCGGTTCCAACAGGAGCCTGTTCCATGATCACCGCAACCGCCGTTCTGGTCCTGCTTTCGACGATCGAACCTCCCGCCCTGACGCCGGTTGAGCAGGCCGCGGGGTGGAAGCTGTACACGGGTGCCGATGCGACGAGCATGTGGCGTGGGTACAAGCAGCCGGCGTTCCCGGCGAAGGGCTGGACGGTGGAGGACGGGGTGATCGCGACGGCCAAGGGTGGCGGTGGGGGGGACATCATCACGGCGGAGCAGTACGGGGACGTGGAGATGGCGTTCGAGTTCAAACTCGGCAAGGCGGCGAACTCGGGGGTGATGTGGCGGGTCGCGGAGACCGACGGGGCGACGTACATGACCGGTCCGGAGTATCAGTTGCTGGAGGATGCGACGTATCCGGGCAATCTCCAGCCCGGGCAGTACTGCGGCGCGATGTACGACCTGTACCCGCCCGCGCCGGCGCAGGGCGAGCAGAAGTCGATGAAGCCCGCGGGCGACTGGAACACGGGTCGGATCTACATTCGCAACGGGCAGGTGCAGCACTGGCTGAACGGCGTGAAGCTCGTGGATGCGCACGTGTTCGACGGCGCGGGTGAGGCGACGAAGGAGTGGGCGTCGAAGATCGCGGCGAGCAAGTTCGCGGACGCGAAGGGATTTGGCGTTCAGAAGCGGGGCCACATCGCGATCCAGGATCACGGCGATACGGAGTTGGCACTGCGGAACGTGAAGATTCGTGACCTGGGGGCTCCGATGCCGGGCGAGGTGCAGCTCTTCAACGGCAAGGACTTCACCGGCTGGACCTCGTGCCTTCCGAACGCGAAGGACAAGTTCGAGGCGTGGACCCTGAACGACGGCGTGCTCGTGTGCAAGGGGCAGCCGATCGGGTACCTTCGCACGGAGAAGAAGTACACCAACTTCGTGCTGAAGCTCGAGTGGCGTTTCAACCCTGAGAAGGGCGCGGGCAACTCCGGTGTGCTCGTGCGGATGGTGAGTGAGGACAAGGTGTGGCCCAAGAGCGTCGAGGCGCAGCTTCAGTCGGAGAGCGCGGGCGACTTCTGGAACATCGACGAGTTCACGATGACGGTCGACAAGTCCCGCACGAACGGGCGGAACACCAAGAAGCTCGCGACCGCATCGCCCGTGGAGCGGCCTCTGGGCGAGTGGAACGAGTACGAGATCATCGTGAACCAGGGCGATGTCATCCTCAAAGTGAACGGGCAGGAGTTGAACCGGGCAACGGACGTCGAGCAGGTTCCCGGGTTCATCTGCCTCCAGTCCGAGGGCGCTGAGATCCACTTCCGGAACGTTCGGATCGTCGAACTGAAGTGATCGCGGGCGAAATCTGAATCCCCCGCGTTGTCGCGGCATCGAAACCGGGTCCACACCACGGCGCACGTCGCGTCCGCAAAGGAACCCGTTCATGCAGCGCGCTCTTCGTACGCTCGTTGTCGCCACTTGGAGTTGCCGGGGGAGCGGCCCTCGGGCAGGTGAACCCGCCCGCGCCGGCGTCGGAGCAGCACAACCTCGGCAAGGGGAATCTGGCGATCGAGGGCTACGACCCCGTGGCGTACTTCGCCGAGGGGGGCGGAGCACCGAAGAAGGGTGACGCGAAGATTACGCACACGCACGGGGGTGTGGTGTACCGGTTCGCGTCGCAGCAGCACGTGGATCTGTTCAAGGGCAACCCGGACAAGTACGCGCCGGCGTACGGCGGGTGGTGCACCTACGCGATGG
>JBEIUO010000462.1:0-3284 GCA_040374335.1 Phycisphaeraceae bacterium | reverse complement strand
GGCGACTTCACGTTCATCGCGATCAACTTCCTCCAGTTTTCGGAGACTCGTTGCGACGGTTCTCTGCGTCCGGGTGGGGTGAATCCGCGTAGCGGGCGGATGGCGACGGCTGCTCCGATCGCGGAGCCGCGCTGGTCCGTGGGTGTTGGTGAGCTGGTCGAGAACGGCATGGGCGAGCTGCGGTTCGCGGACTTCAACGCGGACGGTCAGCTCGACTCGGCCGACATCGCGGCGTTCATGGGCGGTGCGCTGCCCGTGACCCTCGCGGACGTCAACGGCGACCAGATGGTCGACGGGCTCGACGTCGATATGGTCAAGGAGAACCTCGACACCAAGGGCGGCGCTTCCGACGCGAACCGCGACGGCGTGGTGGACAGCGACGACCTTGTGTTCGTCATCGAGAACATGGGAGCGGACGTCCGCCGATGAATGGATCACCCGTCCTCAGGACGGGACGTACACACACAGTGGACGGGAGGTCTGGAAACGGGCCTCCCGTCCCTTCGTTTGGGGATTGCGCGTGGGGTTGAGGGGCTACCGCACCTTCAGGCGGGAGAGCCCGCCGTCGACCCCCAGCGTTTGGCCGGTGATCCAGTTGTTCTCCGGTGCCAGCAGGAACGCGATCGCGGCGGCGATCTCCTGGGCTGAGCCGATTCGCCCCAGCGGGTGCATCGCGATGGAAGCCTTCAGTGCGCCCTCGTTGTCGGTGATTCTGCGGGCCATCGGTGTCGCGACGAGACCCGGGGCGACCGCATTGAATCGGATGCCGGCGGAGGCGTATGTTGCCGCGGCGGAGCGGACGAGGCCCTCGATACCGGCCTTTGCCGCGCTGATGGCCTCGTGGTTTGCGAGGCCGATCCCCGCGGCGCAGGAGGACATGAGGACAACGCTGCCGCCGGAGTTCTTCATGCGCCGCCCGGCGGCGCGGGTGAGCGCGAACGCGGTTTTGAGGTTCTGCGAGATCGTTTCGACGAACTCGGCCTCGGAGGTGAGGTGGGCTGGCTTCAGGAGGATGGAGCCCGCAAGGTTTGCCGCGGCGGTGATGCTGGGGTGATCGGCGAAGAGGGATTCCACTGCGGCGAAGTCACTGGCGTCGAGGGCTCGCACGGTCGCGCCGAACTCGGCGGCGAGGGGTTCGAGGGAGGAGAGGGTTCTTCCGGCGAGGATGAGGTTCCATCCGCGAGCGTGGAGGGTTGCCGCGAGTTCGCGCCCGATGCCGCCAGCGCCGCCGATGATGAGACACGTGGGGTTGGTCATGTTGAGCCTTTGAGTTCAGGTGCCGGTTTCGATTGCGAGAACAAGCCCCGCGAGTATGCCGCGGGCAGTCCAGCCGATGGTGCGGACCCAGTTGGTGGCGACGAGTCGTTGCCAGGCTCGGCGATCGAAGCCCTTGTCGAGCACGGCGTGGAGGGGAACTTGAACGAAGAAGGTGGAGAGCCAGATGAGGGCGAGGAGTCCGATGCCTATCCAGGTGAGCACGCGTGCTGCGGGCGCGAGGTCGGGGGTGGAAACGAGGAGTAGTGCGCTGGCGGCTTCTACGAACATGAATGGGCCGACGATGAAGGTCGTGCGGGCCTGGTGCGCGGCGGCCCAGCGCGGGAAGGTCGCGGCGTCGAAGCCTTGCATGAGCGGGTAATGGACGACCTGGACGAACCAGATGAGGCCGACCATGGCCCACGTGGAGGCCGCGTGCAGCAGCAGGAGCGTTAGTTCAGTGGGCACGCCAGCTCCACGTAGTCCGGGCGGTCCGCGGCGGTGCGGTGGCGGTACGCCCGGAGGACAAGATCGTGGTCGATGACGAAGGCGCCGGGCATCTGAAAGCCGTCGCCTTCGAGCTTGCCGATGCCGTGGCCCTTGAGACCGGCGAGCATGCCTCGGATCCAGACGATGGGTCCGAAGAGTTGGAGGAAGTTGCCGCGGCGGAGTTCGAGGGCGCGGTAGAGGAAGCGGTCGGGATCTGCGACCCATTCGACGTCGCGGAGATGGTGTTTGTCGGCGATTGCGCGGAGGCTATCGGAGTCGGCGGACATACCGACGACGACGAGGGGCATGCCTGCGCCGCGGATCTTCTCGCGCTCGCGTGCGAGGTCGGCGATGGCCTCGCGGCAGAAGGTGCAGCCGGCGTGGCGGAGGAGAACGACGAGCGTGGGCGCGGCGTGGGTGATGGACGCGAGGGTTTGGCCGGTATGGGTCGTGGTCTGTCGCAGGGCATCTGCAAGTGAGATGGGGGCGGTGGGGGGCTTGGGTTGCGCGGCGTGGGCGGCGGCCCAGAGGATCATGGTGAAGGGGATCCACCAGAGGAGGTCGTTGGTGAGGAGGGTGAATCCCATGCGCCAAGGGAGTTGGCCTGCGAAGGCCGCGTCGATGAAACCGATGGGGCCGAAGATCTTGCCGAGGAGACCGACGAGCACGATGGGCCAGTGGCGGAGGGGGTCGCGGGCGGCGATGAGGTAGCCGATGCCGTACACGCCGACAATCATGCCGACGCAGGCCCAGAGTTGAGGCCAGACGGAGGTGTCGGGCGTGGTGACGCCGAGAGTGCGGAGGGTCCAGATCGGGGCGGCGATCGTCACGGCACCCCAGAGGAGGTTGTACGCGCCTGCCGCGATCAGCCAGTGCCGCATCCACGGTTGCGGGGCGGCGGGCTGATCGGACAGGGTGTTGGGGGTGGTCACGTTGGGAGTTCGCGGCGGCGGGGTGGTTGGATTCCGGGGAGGGCTGTGGAGGCTGGCTTTCGGACGTTGTCATCCGGATAGTGAGCGGGAGGGATTGAGTGTCTACTCTCCGGCCACGAGTACGGGTGCCCCGACTCCGGAGGACTGAATGCAGCAGCCTACAGCGGCACCGAAGAAGAGCATCTTGGATGTGATTGAGTGGTTGGGGAACAAGCTTCCCGAGCCGCCGTTGCTGTTTGCGTCGCTCGCGGCGATTGTGGTTGCGCTTTCGGCGATCGGGACGTCGCTGGGGTGGCAGGTGGAGACGGTGCGTCCGACGGTGCAGATGGTGCCGAAGCTGAACGCGGCAGGCGAGGCGGAAGTGGACGCGGAGGGGAAGACGGTGATGGCGCCCCGGCTTGACGAGCGGGGGTTCCCGGTGGTGAGCCTGGAGAAGACGGGGGAGCTGATCCAGCCGCGGAGCTTGCTGACGGGCGAGGGGTTGTACTGGATGCTGTCGTCGATGCTGCGGAACTTCACCGCACTCCCTGCGCTGGGGTTGATTTTCGTTGGGATGTTGGGGATTGGGGTGGCTGAGAAGTTTGGGCTGTTCAGTGCGCTGATGCGGGT
>JBEIUO010000226.1:0-5136 GCA_040374335.1 Phycisphaeraceae bacterium | reverse complement strand
GCCGCATCCCCTCCGGCAGCTGCGCCATCACCTTCGACATCGCCCGCGCCGCCGGCTTCGTAAACGCGATCTGCTCCGTCGCCGCCACCTCGCGGCAGAGCGCCGCCAGCGCCATCGCCTCCTCGCCATCCAACTGCAGCGGCTGCATCAACGCCTGCCCCCGCATCACAAACCGCCCCCGCTTGCGGTCAAAGTCGATCCCGATCCCCACCTCCTTGATCTTGCTCAGGTCCCGATACAGCGTCCGCTCCCCCACCCCCAGCTCCGCCGCCATCCCCACGTGGTCCAGCTCCGGCCCCGACTGGACCAGCGTGATGATCCGCAGAAGCCGGTGAAGGTCCGAAACGTGCTTTCCACTCCCGGAAGTGCCCATATCCCCGCAGGCTACCACACCCAATCCGCCCCCACCACCAGAGTCCGCAACCGCCATCCCGCGCCCACCGTAAACTCCTCAGACCGAACAGATCCCCCTCCCAGGACCCCGCATGAAGTCCCAAGCCCTCACCGCCGCCGCGATCCTCCTCCTCACCGCCTCCACCTCCTTCGGCCAGCGCTTCTCCGTCGACGCCCACACCACCGACACGCCCCCAACCTGGCTCCGCACCCTCGCCGAAAGCCCCGACAGCCCCTCCATGCGCGCCTACGCCCAGCAGCGCAAAGAGCAGATGGTCGTCGAGAAGCAACTCAAGAAACTCCGCTACGACCACTTCCGCGCCCGCGCCGGCACCGAGATCCGCCAGGAAGGCATCGCCAAGCTCCAGGACTTCAAAGACCCCAAGTTCTTCCAGCCCCTCGTCGAACTCTTCGGCGACGAATCACCCGACGCCGCCGCCGCGGTCCTCGATATCTTCCGCGAAGCCAAGAGCCACGAGGGCGACGCCTGCATCTCCTGGCTCTCCATCTACGGCAAGTCCGACTCCACCCGCGCCCTCGCCCGCGAACGCCTCGCCGCCCGCCGCGACGACCTCGGCGAACTCCCCCACGCCACCAACATGGTCGTCTACTCCGGCCTCCGCTCCGGCAAGGAACGCGTCCGCTCCGCCGCGGCAAACGTCGCCGACGCCTTCGACCTCATCGCCGCGATCCCCTGGATGATCTCCTCCCAAGTCAGCGGCGGCGGCGCGGGCGTCGGTTCCGCCGACCGCGGCAACGACGGCGACCTCGCCTGGATCGCCGTCGGCACCCAGCAAGCCTTCGTCAGCGACCTCACTCCCGTCGTCGGCCCCTTCGCCGTCGCCTACGACCCCCAGCTCGACGTCGTCACCAGCGGCACGGTCCTCCGCATCAACGACGCCATCGTCTACGAATACCACTACGAAATCCACGTCCCCCTCTCCCGCATGGCCGCCCGCCTCACCGACACCGACACCCGCGCCCTCGCCTGGGACGCCAAGAAGTGGAACGACTGGTTCGACCACGACTTCACCCCCCTCCGCGAAACCAAACTCGCCCGCGACGCCAAGCAAGCGGAAGAACTCAAGCAACAGATCGAAACGAAGTAGGCACGGCTCCGGACTTCGGCAGAAGCACCCGCCCATGTCCACCGTTCGTTATTATATACACCTTACATGCAGCGTGCGCCGCCCCGCAACCGCCTGCACTCTCCACCCTGTGCACCACGGCCAAGTTCCCCTCCTAATTTGCTGCTTTGCTGTTTTGCTGCTTTGAGCTTTCCCTCTCACCCAAACAAAGTCTTCGGCCCCTCACGCTCCACCAACGAACGGTCGTTGTTCTTCGGGCTGTTCACCCGCGCCGACACGTCGTAGCTCTCCATCTCCTCCGCCGGGAACGCGCCCATCAACTCCGCGCCCGGCGGCTCGCCCTCCATCCACGCCGCGACCTGCGAGCCGCGGAGCATCACCGGCATCCGGTCGTGCACCTTCGCCGCGAGTTCGTTCGGCTTCGTCGTGAGCACCGTAAAGCACGCCCCGTGCTCGCGCGACGGTTCCCACAACGCCGCCAGCGCGAAGATCGGATCGTTCAGCGCCCGGAAGCACACCGGCTGCTTCTTCCCATTCAGCACACGCCATTCGTAGAACGCCGAGGCCGGCACCACGCACCGCCTCTCCTTGAACGCCGCGCGAAACGCCGGTGAACCCGCCACGGTCTCGCTCCGCGCGTTGATGAGCACCTTGCCCTCATCACTCCAACTCGGCACAAACCCCCACCGCATCGCCGCCAGCTCGCGTCCCCCACCCTCCCCCACGCGACACACCGCCACCGACTGCGTCGGCGCCACGTTGTAACTCGGCGGCATCTCCGCGATGGCCCCAGGCCCCGGCGGAAACTGCAGACTCAAGAAGTCGTGCACCTGCCGCCACGTGAACTCTTGCGTGAATCGACCGCACATGGAGAACTCTAGCCAGTCAATGAAAGTCCCGCGAAAGCCCGTCCAGATCCGGCAGCATGTCATCCATCGACTCCAGCTTCGCCACGTGCACGTGAACCACCTCCCCCTGCCGCTCCACATGGCCAAACGCCATCACAGACGTCGCAAGCCTCGCGATCGACCTGAACTTCTCGTACGTCTTGCTCCACAGGATCAGATTCGCGATCCCCGTTTCATCCTCCAGCGTCATGAACACCACGCCCGACGCCGTCCCCGGCCGCTGCCGCACCAGCACGATCCCCGCGACCACCACCGGCCGCCCCTGCGGACACCGCTTTGCGTTCCGCAGATCCCCGTTGCACGTTACACCCCGTTCATCCAGCCGCGAACGCAAGAAGGACACCGGGTGCGCCTTCAGCGACAACCCAACACTCTGGTAGTCGTGCAGCACCTGCCGCCCCGCGCGGATCCCCGGCAACTCCGCGATCTCTTCCTCCTCGCACGCATCAAACAACGGCAACCGCTCGTCCTTCAGCGGCTTGATCGCCCATAGCGCCTGCTGCCGATCCATCCCCATGCTCCGGAACGCGTCCGCCTGCGCCAACTTCCGCAGCGCACCAACACCCACCCCACTCGCCCGCCACAGATCCCGCACCCCCGCGAACCCCCGTCCACCCCGCGCCTTCGCCGCGCTCTCGATCAGCACCGCCTCTTCCTCGCGCATCCCCTTCACCAGCCGCATCCCCAGCCGCATGCAACTCCGCCCCGCGCCCGGCTTCTCCAGCGAACAGTCCCACCCACTGTGGTTCACATCAACCGGTCTCACCTCCACCCCGTGCTCCTGCGCATCGCGAACGATCTGCGCCGGCGCATAGAACCCCATCGGCTGGCTGTTGATCAGCGCGGCAGCAAACGCCGCGGGTTCGTACCACTTCAGCCACGACGATACATACACCAGAATCGCAAAGCTCGCCGCGTGCGACTCCGGGAACCCGTACTCGCTGAACCCCTTGATCTGCTCGAAGCACCGCTCCGCAAACTCCCGCGCGTACCCGCGCGCCATCATCCCCGCGATCAACTTCGTCCCGAACTTCTCGATATCGCGCCCCTTCCGCTTCCACGCCGCCATCGCACGCCGCAGTTGATCCGCTTCGTCCGGCGTGAACCCCGCCGCGACGATCGCGAGTTGCATCGCTTGTTCCTGAAACAACGGCACGCCGAGCGTCCGCCCCAGCACCCGCCGCACGTCCTCGTTCGGGTACACGATCGGCTCTTCGCCGTTGCGCCGCCGCAGATACGGGTGCACCAGGTCCCCCTGGATCGGCCCCGGCCGCACAATCGCCACCTCGATCACGAGATCATAAAACGTCCGCGGCCGTAGCCGGGGCAGCATCGACATCTGCGCCCGCGACTCCACCTGAAACACCCCAACACTGTCCGCCCTGCACAGCATGTCGTACACCGCGGGATCCGTCGGCTCCGAAGCCAGTCCCTGGTGCGTCAACGCCTCGGCCGCATCACCCCTCCACGCGTTCACCATCGCGATGCACTTGCGGATGCACGACAGCATCCCCAGCCCGAGCACGTCGATCTTCAGCATCCCCATCGCGTCGATGTCGTCCTTGTCCCACTCGATGACCGTCCGATCCTCCATCGCTGCGTTCTCGATCGGCACCAGATCACTCAGCGGCGACCGCGTGATCACAAACCCGCCCACATGCTGCGACAGATGCCGCGGAAACCCGCTGAGTTCCTGCGACAGCCGCACGATCCGCGCCACCGTCGGATCATCGGGGTTGAACCCCGCCTCACGCACACGATCCGCGTTGATCCCCGACGTCCAGTGGCCCAGTTGCTTCGCCAGCACATCCACCGCGTCCAGCGAAAGCCCCATCGCCTTCCCCACCTCGCGCACCGAACTCCGCCCCCTGTACGTGATGACCTCCGCGGTCAGCGCGGCACGCTCGCGCCCGTACTTCTGATAGATGTACTGGATCACTTCCTCTCGCCGCTCGTGCTCGAAGTCGATATCGATATCCGGCGGCTCGTTCCGCGCCCTGCTGATGAACCGCTCGAACAAGATGCTAAACCGCGACGGATCAACCTCCGTGATCCCAAGGCAATAGCACACCGCGGAGTTCGCCGCGCCCCCTCGCCCCTGGCACAGAATCCCACGCGACCGCGCAAACCGCACGATGTCGTAGCACGTGATGAAGTACGGTTCATACTTCAACTCGCCGATCAACGCCAACTCGTACTCGATCTGCCGCACAACGCTCTCGGGAACATCCTCGCCGTACCGCACCCGCGCCCCTTGCATCGTCAGCTCACGCAAGTGCTCGATCGCCACGACACCCGGCGGACACGCCTCCACCGGATACTCGTACCGCAGTTCATCCAGCGAGAACGCCGCGGCACGCAGCGCCACCTCCGCACTCCGCCGCACCGCGCCGCGCACCCCTGCAAACAGCCGCATCATCTCCGACCCCGGCTTCAGGTACCGCTCACCATGCGGGTACAGCCTCGCGCCCGCCTCGTGAATCGTGCACCCGTG
This sequence comes from Phycisphaeraceae bacterium, assembly GCA_040374335.1. GTDB lineage: Bacteria > Planctomycetota > Phycisphaerae > Phycisphaerales > UBA1924 > JBEIUO01. The sequence goes on along the minus strand of JBEIUO010000226.1, from coordinate 253 downwards.
CCGGATGCACGTCAGCACATCCTGCAAGTCGCGCCGCTCCGGCACGTGGTAATGCGCATCGTTCACCGCCACCAGCGGCACGCGCGTGTGCGACGCGAGCGACAACGCCCGCGCGAACACGGCCCCATCATCCGCCCCATACTCCCGAACCACCGCCAGACTCAGGCGATCATCCGTGAACGCGCCCCGCATCGCCTCGACCGCCTCGACAAACTCCGTCCCCATCACCCGCGACGGCATCACCACCGCGCTG
>JBEIUO010000655.1:0-2399 GCA_040374335.1 Phycisphaeraceae bacterium | reverse complement strand
TGGCATGTCTCTTCGCCGATGGAAAGCTCGCACCCGGTACCCCATGGCACCAGGAGAGCATCATCGGGAGCCGGTTCGTGGGTTCCATTCGCGTTGACAACGGCCGCATCGTCCCATCGGTCTCGGGCGCTGCTTACGTCACCGCCGAGTCCACGCTTCTTCTCCATCCTCAAGACCCCTTCAGGCATGGGATTCGCGAGTGAGTGCGGTCGATGTCATCGTCATCGGCGCCGGCGTTGTTGGCGCGGCCTGCGCCCTGCGTCTTGCAGAGGCCGGCCTGCGGGTCCACGTTCTCGAGTCGCGTTGCGTCGCAGGGGGGGCAACCGCCGCGGGCATGGGGCATATCTGCACAATCGACGATTCGCCTGCGCAGTTTGAACTCTCGCGAGCCTCGCAGCTCGAGTGGGCCCGGCTCGCGCCCCTTCTTCCCGCACGCGCCGAGTACTCCCGCTGCGGGACAATCTGGCTCGCCACGGATGCCGACGAACTCACCGAAGTCGAACGTAAACTCGCCTCGCACGCGGTGCTCGGCGTCCCCGCCCAGCGGCTGACGTCCTCCGAGCTCCGCGATCACGAACCCGCGGTTCGCGCCGACCTTGCCGGCGCGTTGCTCATTCCCGAGGACGCCATCGTCTACGCTCCGGTCGCCACACGCTGGATGCTCGATCGCGCCGCTTCGCTCGGTGCCACCGTTGAGACCGACCGCGCCGCCCGCTCCTGTGCCCGGGGCATCGTTCTTACCCACGACAACGCCTCGCTCTCTGCCCACCGCATCGTCTGCGCCGCGGGCATGGACTCCGTGGGCCTCATCCCTGGTCTCCCCCTCCGCGCACGCAAGGGTCACCTCATCATCACCGAGCGCGCACCCATCCCCTGCCGCCACCAGCTTGTCGAACTCGCCTACATCAAGAACGCCCACGGACACAGCGACGAGTCCGTTTCGTTCAACGTGCAGCCCAGGCCCTCCGGCCAGCTTCTCATCGGCTCCTCGCGCCAGTACAACGCGCCAAACGCCGACGTCGAACCGCACATCATTCGCGCCCTTATCGAGCGTGCGATGAACTACCTTCCGCACCTCTCATCGCTTCGCGCACTGCGTTGCTGGACGGGATTCCGCGCCGCGACGCCCGATTCACTCCCGATCATCGGCCCGCATCCGCGCGACCCGTCCCTTATCCTCGCCACCGGGCACGAGGGCCTCGGCCTCACGACATCCCTCGGCACCGCACGCATTGTCGCTTCACTCATCGCCTCCACGCCGACCCCCGTCTCACCCTCGCCCTTCCTCCCCTCCCGATTCCCGGAGCTCGCGCCGTGAATCCAACCGTCGACATCACCATAAACGGGCACGCGCTCCGAGTCCCCGCGTCATGGACTGTTGCCGCGGCAATCTGGAACTCCGCCTCCATCGTCCCCACACGCTTCTCGCCAACCCCTCGTGCCGCACTGTGCGCGATGGGATCCTGCTTCGAGTGTCGCGTGACCATCGACGGTTCGCCCGGCGAACGGGCCTGCATGCGCACCTGTTCGCAGGGAATGTCCATCAGCACCGAGGGAGCTCCCGCGTGAACTCGAATCACGCCGATATCGCTGTAATCGGTGCCGGCCCCGGTGGTCTCGCTGCTGCCGGGACAGCTGCTTCACGCGGTGCCCGCGTTTCGCTCATCGACGAGAACCCCGCCACCGGCGGGCAGATATGGCGGGGCGCGGCAGTGGGGGATCACGCCCGCTGGAGGGCCCTTGCCATCCAACACAACGTCCACATCCAAACCTCTACGGTCCTCTTCTCCGTCCAGGCTCCCTCGGCCCCGCACGCCCCCTTCATCCTTCGGCTCGCGCAAGGCTCGCGCGGCACCACCCTTCACGCTGGCAAGCTCATCCTCGCCACGGGCGCACGCGAGCTTCTCCTGCCTTTCGCGGGTTGGACCACGCCAGGCGTCTTGGGCGCGGGCGGCCTCCAGGCCATGATCAAGGGCGGCCTCAACGTCTGTTCCAAACGCATCGTCATCGCGGGCAGCGGGCCGCTGTTGCTTGCGGTCGCCCATGTTGCCCGTGAGCACGGTGCCGACGTCGTCGCACTCGCGGAACAAGCTCCACTCGCCGCTCACGCTCGCGCCGGGCTCGCCCTTCTGCAAGCCCCGTCGAAGTGGGCACAAGCCGCGGATCTCGCGCTCGCTCTCCGCGGGATCCCGACCTTTCGTGGCTGGTGGCCCCTGCGTGCGCACGCTCGCAGCAGCGTGCTGTCCGCAGTCGAACTCACCAACGGACGCGATACCCGTATCATCGAGTGCAACCTTGCGGGTGTCGGTTTCGGCCTCGTTCCAAACACCCGCGTCGCTGCGATGCTCGGCTGCGAACTCCGCGGCACCCGTGTCCATACTGACCCCCATCAGCGCACC
>JBEIUO010000561.1:0-2799 GCA_040374335.1 Phycisphaeraceae bacterium | reverse complement strand
TGCGGAATACCGCCCATACACCAAACGCACGGGCCTGCCAAACTTCCGGACATTCGTGGAGGTTACGGGGGCACTGCGCCGCATGAGACTGGGAACCCGAGATCTGCGGAGGCGGGTGAGGGTTCGATTCGAGGAGCCGAAGATGAACTGGAAGATCGGTGCTGCGGGATTGGCGATGCTGGCGGGGACTGCGAGCGGGCAGGAGATCGGCCCGGTGGTGATCACCGAGATCATGTACAACCCGAGCGGGGTTGACGAGGGGCAGGAGTGGGTCGAGATCTACAACCCGACGGGCGCGGCGGTGGACATCTCTCGGTGGTACCTCGAGGACGATGACGGCCAGACCTCGGATATCCCGTCGGGGACGGTGCTGGGTGCGGGAGAGATTGCGGTGATTGTGCCCCGTCGCGGGGGGGTGGATGGGAACGGCACCCAACGGCGCTCGACGTACGTCAACTCGCAGGCGGCGTGGAACGCGGCGTGGGGGCCGGGGATCCGGGTGATCTTCGTTGAGTCGTTCTGGAACTACCCGGGCGATCTGATTCCAGAGGTTGGGACGCTCGACGGGCTTTCGAACGCGCCGAGCACCACGAACGAACTCTTGACGCTGAAGGAGCGGACTGGCCTCGTCGTGGATGAGGTCTCGTACGACGACGATGAAGGCGCGGAGACTGTGTGGCCGGACGACAACGACAGCGGTTCGATTCAACTTCTGCGGGAGTTCACCGGTTCGGTGCTGCAGAACAACAGCGGTCACGCGTGGAAGCTGTCGCGAGCGTCCGATGTGCTCGGCTCGTTCCATGCGGTGCCGGGGACTGTGGCGTTCAGCGGTTTGGAGTCGTACGGCACGCCGGGGCGGCTCCCCGTTGCGACATCGAGCGACTGCAACGCCAACGGGATCGGGGATGCCCTGGAACTCGTGCAAGGGCTTGCGCCGGACGCGTACCCGTTCAACAACATTCCGGACGGGTGTGAGGCGGACTGCAACTTCAACGGGATGGGCGACGCGACGGAGATCCTGCTCGACTGGGCGCTCGACCGCGATCTCGACGGGCAACTGGACCGTTGCGAGATCAACGCGGGCGGCGGTGCGGGCGGGATCGGCGGATCGCTGGACACGAATGCGAACGGCGTGCTGGATTCGTTTGAGTCAAAGCCGAACGTGGTGATCACGGAGATCATGTACAACCCGGCCGGCGACGATACCGGCAAGGAGTACGTCGAGATCAGCAACGAAGGCACGACACCGGTGAATCTGAGCGGGTGGCGGCTGATGGACCTGGATGATCACGCCGCGAGCTCAACGCTGGCTCCCGGCACGGTCATCGCTCCCGGAGAGGTCATCGTGCTGATCCCTGGGGGCGGCGCCGGGGTTCCGTCGAACATTGTGGCTCAGTTCAGGCAAGCGTGGGAACTCCCGGCGTCGGTGCGGGTGATCGGGCTGAGCACGTGGGAGGAGCAGGCGCAGCAGGCAACTTCGCTGCACGAGATCCTGTCGCTGATTGACGGCGTGGGAGAGCCGGTGGATGTCGTGCACTACGAGAATCCCGCGTTTCAATCGGGAAGTGTGTGGCCGGCGGATACGGCCAACGCGAGCGTGTATGTCCGGAGCGGCTCGCTCACGAAGACTGCGAACGACCTCGGCACCGCGTGGGCGCACTCACTGGCCGGGATCGACGGCGCGCACGACAGCGTACAGACCCCCCACTTCTCCGACTCGCGACTGACGGGCTCATCGGGATCTCCTGGCGTTGTGTGGCGGGGAGTTCCCCAGCAAGCGAGCGGTGAGGCCGTTATCACCGAACTGATGTACAACCCGAACAGCTCCACGGGCGATGTCACGAGCGCTGAATGGATCGAAGTGTTCAATCTTGGGCCAACGGACCTCGACGTGTCGGGGTGGCACCTCCGAGATGAAGATGGGCGGACGGGAGGCATCGCGACCGGGTCCGTGCTGCGTGCCGGCCAGTTGATGATTCTGATGCCCCGCGGCATTCACGCGGACTCGCCCTTGGCCGAAGCCGCGTTCCGCGCGGGGTGGGGGGACATATGCAGGGTTTTCGCGGTGGACGGCTGGTCGGACCTGGAGGCGGTACCGAACGTAGGCGGGCTCGCGAACAGTCCCGGGCGCGGCAACGAGGTTCTCACACTGCGGAGAGCGGATGGTGGGCTGGTCGATGAGGTCGAGTACGACGATGACGGGATCATCTGGCCGCTCGACGCGACCGCGGCGGCACCGGGGCTCGGCGCGGGGTGGAGCATCGCGCTGTCGCCGTCGCACCTGAGCGCGGTCGACAACGACATCGGGCAGAACTGGACCGCGAGCAACTTCGGCATTGAGGGCGCGGTGCTCAACACGCTCACCCTCGCTTACAACGGCCTGGATATCGGTTCCCCCGGGTTCATCGAGGGTGTCGCGGGAGTCGAGTGCAACCCGCCGGCTTGTCCGTGGCAGAGCGATGGCTGCTATGCAGACTACGACTCGAACGGCGGCATCGATGGAGATGACGTGATCGCGTTCTTCACGGAATGGGATTTGTCTTCCAACTGCGCTGATGTCGACGGCTCGCAGGGCGTGGACGGCGACGACATCATCCTGTTCTTTTCGGTGTGGGACGCTGGTGGCGTGGGCACGCCGGGTTGCTGAGGACTAGACGATGAGCGAACGGGGCACATCCTGCGGATGGGCGGTTGCCGCGGCGCACCCGGGTGCAGCGGAGGCTGGGGCCTCGCTGCTCTCCGCGGGCGGCAACGCGATCGACGCGGCGTGCGCGATGGCGTGGGCGCTCGCGGTGTGCG
>JBEIUO010000678.1:0-2317 GCA_040374335.1 Phycisphaeraceae bacterium | reverse complement strand
GGTGCTCTGGATGAAGCGGTCGGCGAGGACGACTTCGCCTCGGGCCATGGCGGGGCGGATTCGCTGTTCGATGAGCTGGGCCCGGCTGGCCATGTAGAGCAGCATCTCGGTCTTAAGGCACATCTCTTCTTTGGTGTGCAGGAGGATGCGGCGGATTTCTTCGCCGATGGGGGTGCCGCCGGGCTCGCGGACTTCGCAGGCCACGACTCCGGCCTCGGCGCAGAGGGCGGCGAGTCGCTTGAACTGGGTGGTCTTCCCCGAGCCGTCGGGGCCTTCGAAAACGATGAACTTCCCCTTCAGAGTGCGGGGGAACGCGGCGTCCTGCCTGTTGGTGTCTGGGGTCACGCCGCGAGTGTAGGGGAATCGGTATCGCGGCGGTAGGCCGGTGCGCAGCGCGAGTTGGAAGTTGCGATCACGGAGGGGTTTGGCTCACTCGGGTTCCGGGGTTGCGGGGGTTGTGCCCATTTCGGCGCCGAGCTGGGCCTTCACGGTTTCGCGGATGACCTTGGCCATGTCGGGGAGGTCCTTTGCCTTCTTGCGGTTTCGGCCCTTGTCTTCGATCATCCATATGTAGCCGACGCCGCGTTCCATGTTGACGGCGGGTAGGAACCCGAATGCTCCGGGTGAGGAGGCGGTGAGCGTTTCGCCGTTTGCGTCCTTTGCCTCGACCCAGCAGCCGACGCCGTACTTGGCCTTGCCGTCGCCGGCGCGGCGCCCGACGCTGGCCCGCGCGATGGGGACGCCGCCGGTTTGGTCGCGGAGGAGTTCGGCGACCCCTGCCTCTGTGAGGACGCGGACGCCGTCGATCTGGCCGCGGCCGAGGATCATCTCGAGGAACCGGCCGTAGTCGCGGAGGGTGCTGCTCGCGCCGCCGGCGGGGCTTGGGTTCTGGGAGAGTTCGAGGCGGCCCCAGCGGGTGGAGGTCATGCCGACGGGTTTGCCGATGGAGTCTTCGAAGAGGTCACGCCACTTTTTGCCAGCGGCGACTTCTGCGCAGGCTCCGGCGACTCGCATGGAGACGCCTCCGTAGCGGAACTCGGTGCCGGGCTTGCCGGAGAGGTCGGCGGTTGCTGCTGCGGCGGCGGCCTGTCGCATGGAGATGGTTGGGGAGTCGGCGGAGCGGAGGTTGGGGGGGAGGGCCGAGGTGTGGTTGAAGCACTGGCGGAGGGTGATGGAGGCACGGGGGTGGGCGGGGTCGGAGGCGAACTCGGTGATGTACTTGGCGACGGGGTCGTCGAGGTCGAGCTTTCCGGCTTCCTGGAGGGCGATCATGGCGGCGCCGCTGATCCATTTGGAGGCGGAGGCGATGGAGACGAGGGTGGTTGCGTCGTAGGAACCGTAGTAGCGTTCGTAGAGGACCTTGTCGTGGTGGATGACCAGGATTGCCGCGCCGGGAAGACCGGACTTGGCGAGGTACTCGGTGGCGGCGGCGTCGATGGGGGAGAAGTCGAAGTGCTCTCCGGTGGCGGTGGTGGCGGGGGGCGTAGGACTGGGAGGGGTGCTGGGGGGGACCTGCGTGAGGGAGGCACCGAGAACCGCGAGGACTAGGGGCGACATGGGGAATCTCCGGGAAGGGAGCGGGGAACCGATGGGGGAAGGGGGCGGCGAGAGCGTCGCGGGAGGCCGCCCGCATGCGTACCATGGTGCCCGTCGCGACCTAGGAAGTATCGGTCGGCCACACGATTGTCGGAGATTGTCATGCCGCACATCATCGCGGAACCCTGCCTCGGAACGAAGGACACGTCGTGCGTCGACGTCTGCCCGGTGGACTGCATCCATCCGACGAAGAACGATCCGGACTTCGGGACGAAGGACCAGTTGTACATCGATCCGGACACCTGCATCGACTGCGGGCTGTGCGTAGACGAGTGCCCGGTGAAGGCGATTTATCCTCAGGAAGATCTGCCGGGCGAGTGGAAGAAGTATGTCCAGGTGAATCTGGACTACTACAAGAACAAGGGCTGAGGGAAGAAGTGGTCGGGTGGTTGAGTGGCAAAGTGCCCGGTAGGGCGCCGTGGGTATGAGGTGCGCTGACGGAAGAGGTGGCGAAGTGGTCGAGTGGCAAAGTGAGCGGTGGGGCGGGTTGCCGGATGGGACGGATGGGACTGGTAGGACTTATGGGGAGGGGGAGTGTTTATGCCGCGGCGAGGGTGGATTGGAGGGAGGCTGGTATCTCGGCGGCTAGGGCGGGGTTGGCGGTTGGAAGAAGTGGTGAAGTGGTCGAGTGGCAAAGTGCCCGGTGGGGTGGGTTGCCGGATGGGACGGATGGTACTGGTAGGACTTATGGGGATGGGGAGTATCTATGCGGCGGCGAGGG
>JBEIUO010000264.1:0-4785 GCA_040374335.1 Phycisphaeraceae bacterium | reverse complement strand
GGGGGGCGAGGAGATTCGTCTGTCACGACCGGTGGTGCTTGAGGCGGTGATTGATGTGGCGGGGCCAGTTGCCAGGATCGCGTACCTGCGGGACGTGACGCACTTGAAGCGAGCGAGGGCGATTGTCCGGGAGGCGGAATCCGCGCGGGAAGCGCAGAGCGGTGAGGAGAACGTCGCCGCGACGGCGGGGGATGCAGAACTGGTGGATACTCAGCCGGCCCCCCCGGGGATCGCCTCGCGTCGTCCGGTTCGGGCGGAGAAGGAAAAGAACGAAGAAGCGGGGGACATGGACTCGGAGGGAGCGAAAGATCAGGGAGCCGACGCGCAGGGGCAAGATGCCCCGCCGCAGGAGCCCGCGAGAGCGCCGCCGAGCGATCGGCGGCTCGGACGTTGGATCACCAAGCCACGGAGGTAGCAATTGGGCGCGAAGGGCGAGTACAGCGTGCTTGAGCTTGACGGCACTCGCCTCACGGCGATCACGGCCACGATGCACGCGTCGCGCGTCGAGGTGCGGCGATGGCTCAGCGCGTTCCGCCCGGAAACGGTCCCCGCGGACAACCCGAAGGCGATCGGTGAGTGGGTCGGGAGCGAGTTTGAGCGGGCCGGGCTTCCCAAGGGCAAGGTCGTTCTCGCGATCTCGCGCGGCGACATCGTGCTCAAACAGTTGAGCCTCCCGGCGAACGCAGACTTGACCGAAGCCGACCTCTCGAACATGGTTCGGCTGCAGATGTCGCGCCAGCTCACGATGGGCTTAGACGGCGCGGCGATCGACTACGCCGTGGTCGGAGAAGAACTGACGGGCGGTTCGAAGTCGACCGCTGTTCTTGCGGGCGCGATGCCAGCGGAGCGCGTCGCGTGGTGTCGGCAGGTGGTGAGCGCGGCGGGACTCAAGCTGAGCCGGATCGGGCTGCGCTCCTTCGGCGCGGCCTCGCTGCTCGCGGAGTTGTCGCAGCGGCGTGCTGGGCCGGTCTTGGGGATCGCAGTGGGGGCGAGTTCCACGGAGTTCGTCGTGGTTCACGACGGCCGGATGCTCTTCGCACGCGCCGCGGACGTTCCTCGTCCGACTCAGCGCGACGAGATCGACTCATTCGCCGAACGGTTGAGCGTCGAGGCCAAGCGAACGTGGATGAGCTTCCGCTCGGGACGATCGATCGCCGAAGTTGAAGTCGCGGCGGTGATCGGGGAGGGGGATCTCGCAAAGCGCGTCGCCGAGCGATGTGCCGCGGGATTGCCCTGCTCTCCGGATACCGTGACGGTTCCACCCGGCGTGACGCTCCCGGATCACATGCCCGAGGGCGAACGCGCGATCGCCGCGCCGCTCGCGGGGTTGCTGCTCGAGCAGGTGATCAACCGCCCGACGCTTGACTTTGCGAATCCCCGGCGTGCTCCCGATCGATACCTGCGTCAGCGGCAGATCGGGCTGGTGGCGACGCTGGGGGTCATCGTGTTCGGCGGGTTCGGCTTCGTGACCGCGAAGCGCACGCTGCGAGACCTCGAAAGCCAACGCGCCGACCTTCAGACTGCCGAGGCCTCTCTGCGCAAGAAGGCCGACGAGGCTCTCGCGATGGAGGCCCGCGCGACCCACCTGGCGATGTGGAAGGAATCACGCCCGGACTGGCTGCGGCACTTCGCCGAGGCCGCGCTCCCCGCGGGGCGTTGCGTGCTGGACGATTTCACCGGAAGCCTCCGTTCCGATGTGTCGTTCGTGCCGAAGAAGGGCGCGTCGTTTCCGTCGGGAGAGTGGGTTCCCGCCAACGTGATCTCGCTCAAACTCGCCGGAACCCAGCGGGGCGGCGATGGCGTCGGCAGCTACCGTGAGACGCTCCTAGAGCGGGGACTCTACGACGTCGTCAGTTCCGGCCCCGACATGCCCGAGCGATTCGCCCTCGACCTCTCGTCGAGCAAACTCGCGCCCAAGTACGAGCCGCCGAAACTCGCGGACCCGAAGCAGGAGGGTGAGAAGCCCGCGGCCAAGCCCAAGAAGGGAGATGCGAAGTGAAGATCTCCCGGAAACAATGGCTGATTGGGGGCGGTGCCGCGGCGGGCGTGCTCGCACTCACGATGACGTACCGCACGGTGTACTCGGTGCCTCGAGACGATATCCAGAGTGAGATCGAGGGTGTTGAGGCGTCGATCGAGCGGCTGCAGGGGATCGTCGACCGGCGCAAGGAGGCCGAGGCAAAGATCCGTGCGGTGGCCGCGTCGACACTGGGCGATCAGTTGGATGTTGTCGAGCATCGGCTGCGCACGGGGCTGAACCGCGTGATGGAACAGGAGGGGATGCAGGGGATCGTGATCGATACGTTCCAGCCGAGGGAGGAGGAGAATCCCCTGACGCGATCCAAGGGTGTCCCGCCGACTGTGAAGAAGTTGCTCAACGCCGACCCGGACTTCATCGCGCAGCGGGCGTCGGTGAAGGGCGTTGGAACGCTCGAGCAGGTTTCGCGATGCATCGCGGTGATTCAGGCCCAGCCCTGGCTGCACAGGGTGGACTCCTTCGCCGTTCGTCCGCTGGGGAAGGAACGCGAGCGATTCGAGTTGCGGCTCGATGTCGCGAGCCTGTTCATGCCCCAATGGGTGCCGAAGGATCTGCCGGACCCGGTGGTCGCGCAGGTTGGGGAGGACGGTGCGCAGTACGCCGCGGCGATGGCCGCCCGCAACGTGTTCCGTCGCGCGCAGCCCCCGGACAAACCCATAGCAGAAGCCGCGGCACCGGTCGATCCGGCAGTTCCCGCGCCCCCGGTTGTGTTTCCCCCGTATGAAGATTGGGCATTGAGCGGGGTGATGTCGGGCCGCTCGGGGCTGTCGGTTGTCATGGTGAACCGCAAGAGCGGGGAGTCGCTGGCGGTTCGGCCGGGCGAACGGGTGCTGGACGCCGTGCTGATCGGCGGGAGCGGCGAACGGGCGGTGTTTGAGATCGGTGGACAGCGGTTCGAGTTGAGCAACGGGGAAACCCTTGCCTCGCGTCGGCCCATCGGATGAGGTAGACTGACGTATTGGCCAGACCCCGCCGGTCGTGGTTTGTTGGGGCGGGTCGACAATCGGTTGTGTTTGAGTGTTTGCGACAGGGAGGTTCACATGCGACGAACCAAGACGCTGTTGGTGGCCGCGACTCTGGCGTCATCCGCCGGGATGCCGGTGTCCATCTTTGCCCAGGAACAGCCGACCCAGGCCCCTGCCCCAGCAACGAGCGAACCGTCGCCCGCACCCGTCACCCCCGATGTGGCACCCCCGGTAGCCGCCGCGCCCACCCCGGAAGCCGCCCCGGCACCGGTGGCGCAGCCAGTGGCGAGCGCACAGCCGGAGCCGCAAGCCGCGCCCGCTGCGGCGCAGTCGACGGAACAGCCGATCACGTTCAACTTCAAGGACACGCCAATCGATCGCGTGTTGGACATCTTCGCCCGCGAGAGCGGGGTGCCGATCATCTTCGAGGCACCGTCGCCGCAGGGGACGATCACGTTCATCAGCGCGTCGGGTCACAACTTCAAGGACGCACTGAGCATCCTGAACCTGAACCTCCAGCGGTTCGGCGTTCACCTCCGCAAGCAGGACCAGTACCTCTATCTCGCGAGCCTCCAGGACGCGATGAAGAAGCCGCTGCCGGTTTCCTCGCCCGAGGGCGTGCGCGACCTCACCCCGGACCAGATCGTGACGGTGAACATCCCGCTCGACAACGCCCGCGCAGACCTTGTCGCGGAGCAGATCAAGACGCTCGTCGGTCCATACGGCGGCGTGGTGCCGGTCCAGGCCCAGAACATGATCGTGGTCGTTGAGACCGCCGCCCAGATCCAGCGGATCCGCGAGATCATCGGCGCGATCGACGCGGTACGCCCGGTCGATTCGAAGTTCGAGATCTTCACGCTCAAGCACGCCAACTGCGAAACGGTCCACATCGCGCTCAAGGGGCTCATCGGCGAGCGGACGGTCACCACGTTCATCGACAAGGACGGACGCAAGACCACCACGCAAGATGTCTCCGTCGCGGGGCTGAACCTGCAGCCCGATCCCCGCACCAACTCCATCATCGCCGTCGGTTCCGCGGCACGCATCACGACCTGTCGCGAGCTGATCGGTCTGCTGGACGTGCCCGAGGGCGGCGTTGGCGGCGAATCGCAGATGCTGACGATCACCCTCGCTGCGATCTCGACCGACGAGGCCGCCAAGCAGCTCACGAACCTGTTCGCGAGCGTGGACGCCAAGCGCAGGCCGACCATCATCCCGATGCCCGATGCCTCGAAGGTGACGCTCGTGGGCGACTCGGTGCTGCTCGCGCAGGCCGTTTCGCTGCTCTCGCAGGTCGATCCCGGTGCGATCCGAGAAGGTCAGCAACAGGCGGGCGTGGAACGCCGCGCGAAGACCATCAGCCTGAAGCACACGACGCCGCAGGCGATCGAGTCGGTGCTTCCTCGGCTGCTGACGCCGCGTCAGTTGCAGCTCGTGAAGTTCGCGCCGTTCGGGAACGGGGCGGGGCTGGTGGTGACAGGACCCGCGGCGGACGTCGATGCGTTCGTGCAGTTGGTGACCGGCCTGGATGTCGCGACCGACGCCGACCGCGAGGTTCGGCTGGTGCGGATCAAGGCTGGCAATCCCAAGGGTGTGCTGGACGCGGCGGTTGAGCTTTACGCGAAGACGGGCAAGGCCGAGCGCGACCCGGTGACCGCGAGTTTCGACACCGAGAGCCGGACCGCCACGCTGATCGGATCACGCTCGGCGCTCGCGGCGTTCGACCAGTTGCTTGCGACCGCGCAGGAGGCGTCCGTTGTCGAGCAGGAGACGCGGCGGTTT
>JBEIUO010000205.1:0-5428 GCA_040374335.1 Phycisphaeraceae bacterium | reverse complement strand
GGCCATGCTCCACCGCTGCGGCCTCCGCCTGAAGGCCGCCGTCCCCGCGAAGAGCGCACTCGTCGTCAGCACCTCCAAGGCCGCCCACAAACTCCCCGCCGAGCCCCGCAGCGCGATCGTCAACCTCGGCGACCACACCACCGTCCTCGCCTCCGGCGATTCAACACGACTCACCTTCGCCCGCAGCGTCGAGTTCGGCTACGGCCAACTCGCCGAGGGCATGCTCCGCGCCCTCCGCGGCAACGGCAGCAGCGAGGCCATGGACCGCGCGACCGCATACGAGGCGCTCTTCCGCTTCGGCATCCCCCAGCGCGGCCAGCTCATCGACACCGCCCGCGGCATCGCCGCCACCACCGTGTTGCCCTCCCTCCAATCTGTCCTCCAGCGCTACGTCGTCGAGATCCGCCAGTCCCTGCGCTTCGCGTTCAAGGAAGGCGAACTCGCCCGCGCCAACATCTACATCACCGGCGCAGGCGCAGCGATCCCCGGCCTCGCAGCTTCCCTCTCAGCACAGCTCGATCTCCCCGTCGAACAGTTCGAAACCCAACGCGCCGAGTCGCGCTCGATCGGCGCCGATGAAGCCGTCGGCGATATCATCGAGTGCCTCGAAGTCGCCGATGTCGCCCCGTCACTCGTGCCCCCCAGCATCGAGTCCACCATCCGCCACCGCCGCGTCATGTCCTGTCTCCGGGTCGGTGTCGCCTCGGCAGTTGCATTGCTCGCGGCCGAAGCGTTCACGCTCCGTACCCAGGGCCGTGAGATCAGCGACGCCCTCGCCGAAGTCCGCCCGCTCGTTGACGGCATCCGTCAGCGCCAGATGAAGACCTCCAACGCCGCCCTCGCCGGGTATTCCGTCAACGCCGCGGCATCCATGATCGCCAACCACATGGGCGAACACCCCGACTGGTCCGCACTCATGGGCGAGCTGTCCCGCCTCACCGGCCCCCAGATCGAGCTCAGCGAGATCGCCGCCTCCTACCCCGCCGAGGCCAAGCGAGCCTCTGTCCTCACCCTCCGCGGCACCGCCAAAGAGCACGCCGAGGGCGACCCCCTCTCAAAGTTCCTCGAGAACCTCACCGCCAGCCCGCTTATTGAATCCGCCAAGCTCGTCTCCACCCGCACCGACGACAACAACGCGAAGGTCTTCCTTATCTCCCTCAACCCCAGGACCATTCCGATCGCTCTGCCTTGGGAATCCGCCTCCGTCGAAGGAGAAGCACCGTGAGCAAAACCGAAGCCAAACCACTGCCCTGGACTCTCAACCCCAGAGCCTTCGGGATCCGAATGCTCATGCTCGGCGCGACGATGGGTGCCGTCTGGTACCTGGGCCTCAAGCCGTGGTCCGAGTCCATCGGACACGACCGCTCCGAACTGGAGTCCATGCAGTCCGCCCTCACCTCCCAGGCCGACACGATCCTTTCCGCCGATCAGATCGCCGAGCTGAACTCGCGCGTCCTCACCGCGTCCCGTCAGCTCACCGTCTGGTCGCAGAAGGCTTCCGAGTCCTCCGGCCTCTACGACCGAATCCGCCGCATCGCCGAGGCCCAGCAGGTCAAGATCGGCCGCATCGAGCCCAAGAGCAGCGGCATCGTTCCCCCGCTTCCCGGTGAAAAGCCCCCTGAAAACGCTGTGATTCCTGATATCCAGACCACCGGCTACGCCGTTCAGGTCACCGGCTCCTTCGACAACATCGCCCGCTTCCTCGACGCCCTCGAGGCCGGCCTGGGCTCCAGCAAGGTCGCCTCCATCCGCTTGGTCCCCATCGTCACCGGGAACCGCCAGTCCGTCGAAGCCACCATCGAGACCATCCACTACCGCATCGCCACCAAGCTCGACGAACGCATCACCTCCGCCTCGCTCGAATCCAAGGAAGGGAACACCCCGTGAGCACCCTCCACTCCGACAACCGCCTCTGGCAGACCGCCGCCGCCACCGCTCTCGTCCTCCCCGCTCTCGCCGTCCTCGGCGTTCGCACATTCGCGCCCCACATGGGCCCCGCGACCGCTCGCGGCAGCGAAACCAGCGCGCCACTCACGCTTCATGGCATCATCAACCGCCCCTACACCGACGAACACCGCAAGCTCGCGTCGACCATTGCCGCCGTCGACCAGCAGCCCTTCGCCGCGTCCCCACTGCGACTTCCCACGCTTGCCGTCGACCCATCTTCCCGCATCCCCATCAATCCTCTCCCCGGCGAGCCGTCCATCGGCGACCCCGGGAAGCTCTTCACGCTGACCTCCATCGCCGGCACCGCGGAGCAGCCTCTGGCCGTGATCAACGGCAAGGTCCGCGCCCTGGGCGCACCCTTGGGCGAAGGCTGGTCGCTGCTCGGGATCAGCTTCGAAACAGGCTCGATCGACGTCCGGCACGAGACCGGCTCGATCGCAACCCTCACACTTCCCACGCCTGCCCTCAAGAGCAAGTCCCCCACCGAGCCCCCGGCTTTCCAGGAAGAGCCTCGCTAAGAGTTGCAGCAAACCCCGTCTGCGGGTACAAAACGCTCCGGTCGCTCGCGCTGCTCGCGAGCTCGTGCACGATTCCCCACCGGAGCGCACCATGTCGTTCGAAAGTCTCTCCCGCCGCGACGTCCTCAAGGTTTCCGCCGGCCTCGCCGCCGGCTCACTTCTCTCACCCCTCGCTCTCGGTCGCTCCGCGCACGTCACGGGACAGGATGTCATCCGCGTGGGTGTGATCGGGTGCGGAGGCCGTGGCACCGGCGCGGCGGTCAACGCCTTGGAGGCCCACGCCTCGACCCGCATCGTTGCGCTCGCGGACCTGATGCCCGACCGCATCGAGAGCTCGCTCGCGCAGTTCAACTCCGACGAGATCGTCGACCGCTTCGGCGACCGCGCCAAGGTCGCGCGCGACCACTGCGTCTCGGGGTTCGATGCCTACCAGAAGCTTCTGGCGCTCAAGGACATCGACATGGTGATCCTGGCGACGAGCCCCGGCTTCCGGCCGATGCACTTCGAGGCCGCGGTCGCCGCGGGCAAGCACGTGTTCATGGAGAAGCCGGTTGCGGTCGACCCGGTGGGCATCCGCAAGGTGATCGCGGCGGGTGAGCTCGCCGCGTCCAAGGGTCTGTCGGTGGTCTCCGGTACGCAGCGTCGGCACGAGGACAACTACCTGGCCGCGATGGAACAGCTCGCCTCCGGCGCGATCGGCGAGATCACGTCGGCCCGCTGCTACTGGAACCAAGGCGGACTGTGGGTGCACACCCGCAAGCCCGAGTACACGGACATGGAGTGGCAGTGCCGCAACTGGCTCTACTTCACGTGGCTCAGCGGCGACCACCTCGTCGAGCAGCACGTGCACAACATCGACGTCATCAACTGGGCGATGGGCGGCCCGCCCGTCCGCTGCACCGGCCTCGGCGGGCGCCAGTCGCGAACCGGTGATGAGTACGGGCACATCTTCGATCACTTCGCGATCGAGTACGAGTACGCCAACGGCGCGAGCCTCACGAGCATGTGCCGCCAGATCGAAGGGACTCCGGGCCGCGTGGAGGAAGTCGTCGTCGGCACCAAAGGCACGCTTCGCACGTCCTCCGGCCGCTCGCAGATCACGGGCGCCAACTCCTGGAAGGCCGCGGAAGAGACCAGCAACCCTTACGTTCAGGAGCACGTCCACCTGATCCAGTCCATCCGCGGCGAGGGCCCGAAGCTCAACGAAGCACGCCGCATCGCCGAGTCCACGCTGACCGCGATCATGGGCCGGATGGCCTGCTACACGGGTCAGCCCGTTTCCTTCGACTTCGCGCTGAAGGAGAGCAAGCTCGACCTCTCTCCGGCCAGCTACGCCTTCGGCCCGCTGCCCCCGACCCCGGTAGCGATCCCCGGCAAGACCAAGTTGATCTAAAGCCCCACCGCCTTCCCCCCAAACCACCAGCGTAATCACGCTGGTGGTTTTTTGTGCGCGAGGTACCATGCCCTTCCGGACCAACCGGCCTCTCCTCTCGTGGGGGCTGGAGTTGTTCATCTTCAGGAGTTGCCGATGATCCGCACGCGCGCCACAGTTTTCCTCGCCGCCGCCCTGGTCTCGCTGTTGTGCCCGCTTGCGCACGCTCAGGTGTCCACGGCGATCACGTACCAGGGGGAACTGTCGCAGGCCACCATCCCAGCCAACGGGACGTACGACTTCCAGTTCCGGCTCTACAGCGCCTCGTCGGGCACGGATCAGATTGGACCGACACTCTGCCGTGACAACGTGGCCGTGGCGAATGGTCGCTTCTCCACTCCGCTTGATTTCGGCCCGGTATTTACCGGCGCCCGGCTCTTTGTTGAGCTGGCCGTCCGCGGCGACACTGGGTTGACATGCTCCAGCACCGCGGGGTTCGTGACTGTCGGCCCGCGGCAAGAGATCACGGTCGCTCCGTTCGCTGCGTTCTCGCTCTTTGCCAACACAGCGACAAACGCCCAGACGCTCGGCGGTCAGGCGTCTTCGTTCTTCGTCGATCGGGCGAACCACACCGGTTCGCTGCCCTCGGCCGCGCTCAGCGGGACCTATTCCGGGGCTGTGTCGATGGCCAACGCTGCCAACGCGTTCTCGGGGACTTTCACGGGATCCGGTGCCTCGCTCACCTCGCTGAACGCGGCGAACGTGTCGTCCGGGGAGTTGGGGATCGCGCGGGGCGGTACAGGACGCGACACGTCGGGTGCCACCGCGGGTCAGGTTCTGAAGTTCACCGGCACGACATGGGCCCCTGGCGTCGACATCGACACCGATACCAACACGACGTACACCGCTGGCGCGGGGCTGCTCCTGACGGGCACAACCTTCAGCGTGCCCGACGGTGGGATCATCAGTGCGATGGTGTTCGATGGTTCGCTGACGGGCGCGGACATCGCGACCGGTGCTGTCGGGAGCATCGATCTCAGCTCGGACCCGTTGTCCTTTTCGAAGGTCACGGGGAATGCGGGGGCGATCATCGCGACCAATATGGGCATCGGTGCTACCCCGCTGGCTACCGCGAAGCTGAACGTGGGCGGGAACTTCAACGCGACGGGCGACGCGAACGTCGACGGGGCGCTCTCTGCCGGGAGCATCACGATCCAACCCGCCGCGCGGGTGATGTCGATTCCGATGATGGCGTTCTATCCGTTCGATGGCACTGGGGTGAACACCCAGGTAACAGTGGACGACGTCAGCGTCACCTACACGTCGGGCGCAGGCACGGACAAGTCGGTGTATGCCCCGGTGTACCTGCCCCATGGTGCCGTGGTGACCGCGCTGCATGCCCATATCGAGGACGCGAGCAACACGGACCTCACCGTCACGCTGGTCCGGCGCGGCGTCGACGGTTCCGCGGGGAGCACGATGGCTTCGTCCGTTTCCTCGGGGAACGTCGCGGTGACGCGTGTGTTCTCCGACACGGTAATCGGTAGCGCTACGATCGAAAACAACACGTTTGCATACACTGTCCGTGTCG
>JBEIUO010000605.1:0-2637 GCA_040374335.1 Phycisphaeraceae bacterium | reverse complement strand
GGCATCACGTACATCACCGAGTCCCCGCTTGCCGCCCTCCGGTCTACCTGCGCCATCGCCGAGATTTGGGTCGGGATGGACATCGATCCCAGCGGCAACATCTGGCACGCAGGCATCCCCCTCACGAAGCTCAATCCCACTACCCTCGACTTCGCCATGTACACCGAGGCCGAGACAGGCTTCGACGCCGTCACCCCCTGCCTGATGCGTGACGCCGCGTGGGACGCCACCACATCGACGCTCGTGACACTTCACCGCTCGACCACCGGCGGCCTCGGCTTGCTCTTCCGGTTCGATCCCGCCACCCGTCAGATCACCCACCTCATCACCGACCCCGCCTTCGGCACCGCCAGCGATGTCGCCGTCGATCCCAACGGCGCGGCAATCGTCCTCACGCCCACCGGCCTTCGGCGCGTCCCCCTCGCGGGCGGCACCTTCCCCCTCGCCGCGGGCAGCGGTTCAACCCTCGCGCTTCCCGTGCCCCAGCACAACTTCGGCACCGCGGTCGGCACGCTCACGTCGTCGTCGGCTCTTCGGCTCACGACGTTCTCGCCCCGCACGTACGGCGTGACGATCGGCAACTACTACCGCGAAGACCACGGTACCCCAGGCCAGACGCCCTACACGATCACCAGCGTGATCTCCCTCGGCCAGATCAACCCCGACGGCTCTTCCTCCATCCTCATCCCGCAACTCGCCAACTACCGTCAGCGGATCCCCAACGGCATCCCGACCTTCCCGCCGCAACTTGCCCCGATTATCTGGGCTGAGTCCTCTTCGGCACCGATCACCAACGGGGCACCCGGCAAGGTGCTCGTGAATGGCCCGTCGTCACCGTCGTTCGTCTACGAGGTTGATCCCGCAACCATCACCGGCCGCGCGATCCTCCCGGTCTCGAGCTTCGTCCCCGGCTACGCCGAGCTTCGCTTCGTCCCCTTCGCGCCGGCATGTCCGGCCGACTGGGACAATGCGAACGGTGTCGACGGCGACGACGTCATCGCGTTCTTCGCAGACTGGGACGCGGGCAACGCCGACTTCAACAACGATGGCGGCACCGACGGCGACGACGTCATCGACTTCTTCGCGCACTGGGACGCGGGTTGCTGAGCCAAGCGACGCAAACCGCCGACCCCAGCCTTCCCCGCTCCCCTTTCTAGTCGCTACTTCCTACTGCTTCCTACCTATTTCCCATTCCCCATCGCCTTCCCCTACCACACCAACCCGCCCCGTCGCAGCGAGTGCAGCACGACGTCATCCACCGTTGTCGCGGTTGAGATCACAAACGGTGCGACGCCGCGGGAGGTGCACGCCCGCTTCCACTCGCCCTCGTGCCGCTCGCGCAGGGTGCGGTAGCGAGAGACCGTCGCGTCGCTCACGGTGACCTCGGCCACGCGTCCGCTCTCGATGTCCGTCAGCCGCAGATCGCCGAAGAGCCCCGCACCCTCCGCCTTCTTTGGGTCCAGTTCCTCCGGTGTCGCGACCATTACCGCGTACGCGTCGAGGCCCCCGTTCATCGTCGCGCCCCCCAGCGCGTTCAGCCCCTTCTCCCACCCTTCCTCCATCAGCCAGTCGGAGATGACCACGATCACCCCGCGCGTCGACCTCGACGAGGCCAGCCTCGTCATGGAGCGTCCGAAGTCCTCCGTGGTCTTCGAGTGCTTGGTGTTCTCCGCCAGAGCCTCCAGCACAAACGCCGCCGCCGCCTTCACGCTCGACCGCCCCCGCACCGGCGCCATCACCCGCAGCGGCCCCGCGCCGAAACTCGCCACGCTCACCCGGTTCTGATTGATCAGCCCCACGTACGCGAGCGCCGTCGCCAGCCTCGCCGCCCACGCCGCCTTCGACGGCTTGCCGCTGTCCATCGACGCCGAGACATCGATCGCGACCGTTACCGACAGGTCCTCCTCCTCGCGGAAGAGCTTGATGAAGAACCGGTCCAGCCGTGCGTACACGTTCCAGTCGAGGTGTCGCAGGTCGTCGCCCGCCACGTAGTCGCGGAAGTCGTCGAACTCCACGCTCCGCCCGCGCCGCTTCGACCGCCGCTCGCCGGGGAGCTTCCCCGCGAGCATCTTGCGGCTCAGCACGTCCAGCCCATCGAGCTTGGCCGCCAGCCGCGCATCGATCAGCTCATCGAGCGTCTTCGGGCGCGAGGTGTCCTGGCCGATCAGCATGATGGAGCGTAGGGAGAACCCCAGCCTAACCGTCTACCGCAGGCGCCTCGGGTTCGCCGCCGGCTTCCCGTCCGCAAACTCCCACACCGTCACCCGCAAACGGCGCGATCCCCACGCCACCGCCTGCTCGTGCGTCGGGAAGAGCACATCAAGGTGATTGCCCTTGATCTTCCCCCCGACATCCAACACCGGCACCACCATCCCCTGGTCGTACCCGGGGATGCTCACCATCGACCCCATCGGCAGCACCTTCTTGTCCGCCGCGACCAGCTTCCAGCCGTTGGTCTGCACCGAGTGCAGGGTCGCCGTCAGCCCGTCCGCCGAGTCGTCGCACGACCGGGCGTCGGGTGAATATGCCGTCACCCGCATGATCACCGTCCGGGCCGGCCGGATCGGCCGCCCGTCAAACCACCGGATCGTCGCGTCGTAGGCGAACGGGTTATCGATCACCGGCACTTCCGCCCGG
>JBEIUO010000170.1:0-6050 GCA_040374335.1 Phycisphaeraceae bacterium | reverse complement strand
CGTCATCAGCAAGCCCGTCTCCCGGACCACGCTCATTCTCGGCAAGTACCTCGGTGTCACCGGCTCCATTCTGGCCGCCGTGGTCATCATGCTCGCCTTTCTGCTCTTTGGCATCCGGCACGGCGTCATGGCCACGGCCGCCCACGAGCTCGACAGTCCGGTGCTGGTCTACTCCCTCGGCGCGGTCCTCCTCGCCCTGGTGCTCGGCGGCTGGTGCAACTACTTCTACGGCTGGAGCTTCCCGCAGACCTTCGTCTGCGTCCTCCTCCCCGCCATCCTCGTCGCGTTCGTCCTGATGCTGGGCACCGACAAGAAGTGGAGGTTCCAGCCCCTCGCGACCGACTTCCACCCTCAGGTCATGCTCGCGTGCGTCTGCCTGGGCTTGGCGATCCTTGTGCTCACGGCGGTCGCGATTGCCGCGTCCACCCGCCTCAGCCAGGTGATGACGATCACCGTCTGCTTCGGGGTCTTCGTGCTGGCGCTGCTCTCGAACTTCCTTGTCGGGCGGCACGTCTTCAAGGCCACCACGATCGGGGTCATCGCCGAGACGGCGATTGAGGACCCCAACAAGAGCAACTTCAGAGAGCCCGGCAGCGTCCTGGAGCTCACCCTCGAACAGCCCGCCAAGCTCCCGGTCAAGGTCGGCGACGCCATCTACATCAGCCCCAGCCCCAATGGCTTCCCCAACCTGGTCGCCGAGTCCTACTCCGACTTCACCGGGCCCATCTCCGACGTGAACGCAACCCTCGGTCCCGGAGCACCTTCCGGCCTTATCCTCAGCGAGGGCGGGGGTAGCAAGCTCAAGCTCCGCCACCAGGGCGCGACCCCCCTCACCATGACCCGCCCCCCCGAGCAGGGCGACTACCTGTTCCTCGAACCCGTACGCATCAACTACCCCGCACTCGCCGTCTGGGGGGTGGTCCCGAACCTCCAGTACTTCTGGCTCCTGGACCCCATCTCCCAGGGCCGCCGGGTTCCGGTTGAGTACGTCGGGCTCGTGGGCCTGTACACCCTGAGCCAGATCGGGGCCTTCCTGTCCTTGGCCGTCATCTTGTTCCAGCGTCGCGACCTGGGCTGAACTCCCGGATTCGCATATACTTACGAACGACCAAACCCGCGGGGTTCGCAACCCGCTCTCAAGGAGAAGCACAATGGCAAGCGAAAACAAGATGGACCCGGCCAAGATCGCGATGATCGCCGTGTCAGCCATCATCATCATCGGCGTCGGCGTCTGGATCGCCTACTACCAGGGCCTCATCGGCGGCTCCGAGCACACCGCTCCTCCCCCCGATATCACCGCGACCATGACCGCGGAAGAGAAGCAGGAGTTCCAGAAGGTCGAGCAGCAGAAGCAGGAACTCATCAAGAAGACCCCGACCTCGGGCTCCTGATCCGATTCACAGGTCCCCCGGAGGGACCCTCGCCTCAAACGGCATCAAGAAGAGCCCGCGCACATGCCGGGCTCTTTTTCCTATCCACTGCGTGATCCTCGCTTCTTCCCCCGCCAAGCCCTCCAGGATCTCGACCTCCAGCCGCACGTCGTCTCGCCCGGGGTAGTTTGGCTCGTAAAGCTGCACCTGCACTCGATTTGCAGTCGACTCCAGCACCCTGCAGGCGAGCACCTGGTGGTTCTCCCACGGCTTGCCTGTTCGCGAGTCCACGTACACCAGCCCCAACGTCGCGTACCCGTTGGCCCGCACCCGCTCCACCACCGAGCGGATCTCCGCGACCGAGAGCCCCCCCGTCGATCGTTCACCAGGTGCCTCTGATTGCTCCGGCAGGCCCATCCACTCGATAAACTTCACCGCCATCACCCCCGCCGCGCCCATGGAGTCGGCGTTCCGTTGCCGCAGGTAGTCGTAGAGCGGATCTCCCTCCGTCGGGGGTTGCTCGCGCTTCGGTGGCTCTCGCTGGGCGAGCCAGTAATCTGCCGCGGCGGCGCTCATCCCGCCGCACAGGCCGAACTGGGAAGGGACGCCAAGGCCGACGCGGGCGCCGAAGCGATCGGCGAGGGGGCCGATGGGCGACTGCCGGATGGAGTCGGGGAAAGGGTTGCCGGTAAAGGAGTTGCGGAAGTTCCACCCATCGCGTGAGGGCACGAACTCGCGCGGGGTGACGACCTGGGCCTGCTGGGGCGGCGGGGAGTGGCCGCAGCCGAGCACGGAGAGGGCGAGGACGAGGCTGGCGGATCGGATCGCGGCGAGCACGCCGGCAGTCTACCGCGCGGGATCCGGATTGGGATCGCGAGGGCGGGAAACGAACGCCAGCACGCTCTGCCAGGGATCGGGGACCGCGGTGGCGAGGTCGGAGAGGACGGACCGGATGTCGGCCACGGACCGGCTGCTGATGTTCTCGTCGTGTTGCCGGAGGGCGAGGGCAACGGCGAGGAAGTACCCCAGGAGTCCGCGCAATCGCTCGTCGACAGACGACGGACGACCCAGCCAGTTCTTGGCTACTTCCTTCACCTCCCGAAGAGTGTCCACGTCAACCGTGGCCGTGCCATCGCCGAGCAATGCGAGGGTGCGGTCACTCATCTGGGTCGAGAACCACGCGATGCCGTCGGGCTGCTCGAGCCGGGAGATCAGGTCGTCGATCGGTCGGCTAGGGCCGGCGATGCCGAGTCGGAGGAGTTGGCTGGCGCGGCTGCCATCGAAGGAAGGGCCGTAATCCGTGTGAGGTTCGCTGAGTGTCATCATCTGTTTCCCCCCATCATGTCCAGAAGACTTGCGATCTCTGCATCGATATCAGGCGACTGCACACCGTCGTCGGTCACGGCGGCACGCAATGCCCGGACGAACCGCCGCTGGGCGGTGCGCACCATCACCCAGACGCGGTCCGCGCTCATGCCGTGCTGCGCGGCGAGTGATTCGCAGGTGACGTCCGAGAGGGCGTAGCGGCAGAAGAACTCGTGGTGCTGCGCAAGCCCGGCGAGGTCGCACTCGTGCTTGGTGACCACGAGGGCCCTTCGCACGATGGAGCGGGCGAACTCACGATCGAGCTCCGTGGTGTGGTCGTCGTCGCGCTGGAGCGACTCCAAAACGTCCTCGCCCACACCGGCGTGCCGGCCCTCGCTGCGGAGGTACTCGTAGAGGTAGAAGCGCAGCGACTTCATCAGCCATCGGCGAAGCAGCATCCCGCTCGCGCGCCACTTGGGGATGAAGTCCTCGCGCGTGAGCCGGTCGAGCAGGAAACCGTTGATGATCTCGTCGGGCTCCGCGACAGACCGGAAGCTGGTCCCCAGGAAGTACGCCTTCAGCGGCATCGCGTAGACGGCCATCAGATGCCGCTGAAGCTCCGCCGCCCGGTCCCCGGTCCGCAGGCAGCTGAAGATGTACGTGTGCTCGGTGTCGGGAAAGTGTTCCTTGCTCATGATCGCACGGCCATTCCGGAACCTCGCTCGTCCGCCGCCCACGCCCCCGGCTGGCATCGCATCGATGCCCGGGGGCGGCTTGGGAGGTGAGTTGGTGGCGATCTTATTCATAGCTTTGATCATCCGTCTGGTGCATGTGGTCAGCACGGCCAACCCCCTTCCCTAGAACAAGACGCCCAGGCCATGGTTCCGGCGCGGCGATCTCGCAACTCCGGATGAAAGAACCCGTACACTCCGCCGGACCGGCATGACCAACCGCCTCAAGAACCTCTGCTTCCGTTGCGGCCGCTCCTGCTCCGGCCTGTCGGCCCATACCGACTCCGCTGGCCGGCTGGTGTGCCCGCTTTGCGTCCAGACGGCCGGGACGGTTGTAGAGCCCGACGGCACCATCGCGGTGATCGACCAGGCCCCCTCCGGCACACGGGCTCCCTGCCCGTACTGCGAGGCTCCGCTTGCCCCGGGGGTCGCCAAGTGCGGGAGTTGCGGGAAGTTCCCCTCGGTCTACACCGCGATCACCGAACAGAATCCTACGATGACTCCCATGGTCATCTGCTCGGGGTGCGGCTACGACCTCAAGGGCCTCCCGACCCTCAAGTGCCCGGAGTGCGGGGTCGTGAACTCGCGACGTTCGCGTGCGGAGCAGCTCGAAGAGACCTCGCGCGAGGTGCTCCGGGCCGAGATTCGCAAGCCGGCGATCCTGGCGGCGGTGTCGGTGACGATGCTGGTAGCGTTGCTGGCCTTCTCGCGGGGGATGCCCGCGGCGGGCGCGTTCCTGCTGTGGTTCCCGGCGGCTGTTACCGTCGCTTCGGGCACCTTCTGGGTCTGCGGGATGCTGGGGCTGGGGCTGGACCCGCCCCTGTGGCTCGTGGCCCTGCGGATGACGGCGATCGTGGCCACCGTTCAGCTGGTGAACACCGTGTGCGCGGCGACCAGGCTGCCGGGCGCGGGCGGCTTCGGCTTCATTCTCGGACTGGTGGTCTTCGCGTTCCTCCTGACCGAGCTGTTCGACCTGGAGCTTTCGGACAGTTGGATCATCATCTTGGTGAACACGGTGGCGTGGGTCGTGATCGCCGTGATCATCGCGACCGTGCTCTAGATTCCCACGGCCCCGGCGGGCCGGTTACACTCTGCACCTCCTCCGCGCGCCCGCGGCGGAACACGCCCCATTGCGAGTTGCGACATGGCAGAAGCCCCCTCTCCGTCCCCGAAGCTCTGTTCCATCTGCGGCCTGGACTGCTCGAACAAGCAGCGGACGAAAGACGCGCAGGGCAAGTACATCTGCGCGGAGTGCATCGCGCACGCGAAGCAGGCCCGTGCCGTGCAGCAGGCGCCCAAGGCGGCACCGGCGGCACCACCCAAGACAGTGGCGTCGACCGAGGCGGACAACGCCTTTCTGCTGGACATCCCGGGGCCGGGAGCGAAGAAGTCGGACGCGAGCACAAAGCCCTGTCCGAGTTGCTTCAAGCCGATGGGGGAGAACACGCTGGTGTGCATGAACTGCGGGTTCAACACCAAGACGGGCGAGCAGCTGAAGGTGCGGGTGATCAAGGCGAAGGAAGCGCCGGCGGTGAATGCCGATCGGCGGAAGGGGTACTCGTTCATCGCGGACATCCCGGACTGGGCGTGGGTGCTGGGAACGGCCGCGATCACGCTCGTGCCCTTGGTCATCGGGTTCTTCATGGCGAGTCCGGCGATCGTTCTGCTCGGGGGCCTTGCGTATAGCCTCGTTTCGATTGTGCACTGGGTGCTGACGCTGATCGCCGCGGCCAGGGCCGACGTCGCCTGGAAGTTCATCCTGGTTCCGTTTTACCAGCTGTACTTCATCTTCTCGGAATGCGAGAACGAGGTGTACAAGAAGCTCTGGATCCTGATCTTCCTCACCCCTCCGCTCTTCTATTGCCTGTTCCTCCTCGACGCCAACGCCGGGGAAGCGTTGGTCAAGGCGATGGAGAACCCGTAAGGCGGGTTTCC
Source organism: Phycisphaeraceae bacterium (assembly GCA_040374335.1). Taxonomy (GTDB): domain Bacteria; phylum Planctomycetota; class Phycisphaerae; order Phycisphaerales; family UBA1924; genus JBEIUO01. Next base: position 709 of record JBEIUO010000170.1, on the reverse strand, counting down.
GAGGGGTTGTACGACACATAGCCGAGCGTTGCGCGGCCTGTGCCGAGTAGCCGCACTGGGCGCGTTGGGGCAGCCGCGATTGGTTACCGATCCCCGGAACAAGTGATTGGATTGGATTCACCTCTCTGGGCTGCCGATGGATGGTCTGCATCGGGCGTGACCCCTCTTGGAGGGGTGCCGCGATGACTATGCCGTCTGTTCGCCGGTCTACTTATGTCATCATCGTTGCTCGATCGCGTGCTCGCCTGCCCCAGCCTTCCGACACTTCCGGGTGTCGCGATGAAGGTGCTGGAGCTGACCCGCGACCCGCAGGTTTCGATCGTGAAGATCGCGCAGACGGTGCAGAACGACCCGGCGTTATCGACGAAGGTGCTGAAGACGGTGAACTCGAGCTACTACGGGCTGACGACGCCCTGCCCGAGCATCAGCCGCGCGATGAGCCTGCTCGGCCTGAACACGGTGAAGTCGATCGTGCTCGGCTTCAGCGTGGTGGACCGCACCAAGAGCATCGGTGGCGCGTTCGACATCACGCAGTACTGGCGGCGTGCGGTGTTCTCGGCCGCGGGCGCGAGGGCGATCGCGCAGCACACGCACGCGTTCGACCCGGAGGAGGCGTTCCTGGGCGCACTGCTGCAGGACATCGGCGTCCTCGCGTCGTGGGTCGCGTTGAAGGAACAGTACCTGACGATCCTCAACGCGGTGGGCGAGG
>JBEIUO010000532.1:0-2935 GCA_040374335.1 Phycisphaeraceae bacterium | reverse complement strand
TGTTGCGGAAGAAGCCGAGGGACTTGACGAAGGGCTCGATTTCAGCGGGGGATGATGCGGCGAACTCGGCGGGGGACTTGAAGCGGGCGAAGAGGGCCGGGGTGGCTTTGTTGACGTTGACGTCGGTGGTTTGGGCGGAGAGGATGGTCGCGATGAGGAGTTCGTGCGGGGAGGAGTGGGTGAGTTCGCAGTGGGCGTTTGGGTAGTCGCGGCGGAGCGCGTCGAGGATTTGCGCGGCGCGTGCTCGGCGGCGAGGGGAGATGCGGACGGGTTCGGGGGTGCCGTTCACGGACGGGTTCCGGAGACGAGGGCGGGTTCTTCGAGTTTGCCTTCGGACTTTCGCTTGCAGGCGCAGTTGCCGCCGCAGCCGGAGGGAGCGCCGATTCCGGCGAGGTTGAAGGCGGAGAAGAACCAGCCGATGAGCACGGTGACGGTGGTGGCTCCCATGACGCTGCTGGCGATGGGGTGGTCCTGGTCGAAGGCTTCGCGGAAGCGGTTGGCGTCGGCGGTGTTGCCGGCCCTTGCGGCTTCCCAGAATGAGTGGAGGGAGAGCTGCATGCGGGGCGCGAGGATGAAGAGTTCGTAGGAGACGAGGCCGATGGCGACGGTCATGATGACGGCGCGGGCGAGCATGGACCACGGGCGTGCGCCGGGCTGTTTGCGGAGTTTGGCGAGGGAGAGGCCGAAGGTGAGGAGCGCGAGGGCGGCGCAGACGAGCTGGACGAAGTCGCTGAAGGCGAAGAGCTTGGCGCCGACGTGGCCGGCGATGATCAGCCAGTGGTCATCGGGGTACTGCGCGAAGGCGGCGGAGGTTGGGGCGAGGTCGCGGATGGTTGGGAAGAGGATTCCCGCGGCGACACCGGTTGCGACGAGGCAACCGAACCAGACGGAGAGGGAGAAGAGGTGGACGACCTCACCGATTCGGAGTGTCTTTGCCATGCGGCAGTGTAGGTTGGGGCGGGTTGGTTTCGGCGGGCGGTGGCGGCGGGAAACGACTACTGTTTTGCATGCTTCCAACGCTGCCACGTGCGCTTGCGCTGACCGGTCGTGCGGCCGGGGAGAAGTATCCGTGGTCGGGTGGGCCGCGGCGGGAGATTGATTGGGCGTTGTCGCTGGGTGTGAGGGCGGTGCAACTGGATGCGACGGTGGCGGGGTTGCGTGCGCGGGAGTTGGATGGGGCGGCGCGGCGGGATCTTGTGGCGGTGTTGCGGCGTGGTGGCGCGGAGGTGGCGGGGCTGGATTTGTTTGTGCCGCCGCGGCATCTGACGGATCCGGCGTTTGTGGATCGGGCGGTGAGCGCGATTGTGCAGGGGTTGGAACTTGCGGCGGATCTGGGGCGGATTGGTGGTGGGGCGAGGCCGGCGGTGAGCACGCTGTTGCCGACGGATTTGGGGGAGGACGTGGTGTCGAGGCTCGGGATGGCGGCGGAGCATCAGGGGGTGGTGCTGGCGGATCATGGGTGGCCGCGGCGGGCGAGGCGTGGGGGGTTGGTGTCGGGGGTTGATCCGGCGGTGGTGTATGTGGGGGGCGGGGATCCGTTGATGGGGATGGTGGAGGCACCTGGGGCGGCGCGACTTTCGGACGTGGCGTCGATTGGCCGGTGCGAGGCGGGGAAGGGGCGGCTGGATATCGGGGCGTACGAGGCGACGCTGTATACGTGCGGGTACCGCGGGTTTTTGGCGGTTGATCTGCGTGGGCTGGCGCGGCAGGAGAGCGTGGCGCGGGTGTTGCTGGGGTAGGGGCGGGGTTACGAGCGCGTTACGAGCGTGTGGCCGATTGGACCGTACAAAGAAGAGTGGGGCGGCGCGCGAGCGGCGTCCCGGATCGGCGGCTGGTTCTCTCACTGAGGAGGCTTTATGAAGCGTCGCGCGTTGGCGGGGATTTCGGCGTTGTCGCTGGTGATCGCGGCGGGCTCGGTGGAGGTTGCGGGGGAGGGGGTTGCGGCGGCGCAGACGGTGGAGCCGGTGGTGCGGCAGCAGGTGATGCCGAATCTGCGGAGGCGGCCGGCGTACACGCACCCGGTGGTGGTGAGCGAGGTGAGCGCGAAGCTGAACGTGACGAGCCAGGTGAGCACGACGGTGATCGAGATGACGCTGACGAATCCTGGGCCGGTGGCGCAGGAAGCGGAGGTGTTGCTGCCTGTGCCGGATGACGCGGCGGTGCGGTCGCTGCAGTACGACGGGGTGGGGCCGGAGCCGACGGCGCAGGTGCTGCGGAAGGAGGAGGCGCGGCGGATTTACGAGGACATCGTGCGGTCGATGAAGGATCCCGCGATCATGGAGTTTGCGGGGTCGAACCTGATCAAGACGTCGGCGTTTCCGATTCCACCGGGCAAGAGCCAGAAGGTGACGATTACGTACGAGCAGGCGGTGAAGGCGGACTTGAACCGGGTGGATTTGATGATCCCGCGGGGCGAGTCGCAGGCGTTGCCGGTGGCGTGGAAGATCTCGGGTGTGGTGCGCGCGGATGTGCCGGTTTCGACGCTGTATTCGCCGTCGCACCAGATCGTGACCGAGCGGATTTCAGATCGCGAGTTCTCGTTCCGCGTGGTGAAGAACGAGTCGGAGGATCGCGGGAGTTTCCGGCTTTCGTACATCCAGCAGCCGGCGAATCCGCACGCGCCGAGGTTCCCGGTGTTCACGTAGCCGGAGGATCAGCGCGGGGGCGGGTACTTCATGATTCTGGGGGGGTGGCCTGGGCCGAGCGGGGATCGGCCGACGAAGCCGCGGGAGGTGACGGTGGTGATCGATCGCTCGGGGTCGATGCGGAACGAGAAGATTGCGCAGGCGAAGGAAGCGGCGTTGCAGGTGGTGGCGGGGCTGAAGCCGACGGACCGGTTCAACGTGATTGATTACTCGGATTCTGTGTCGTCGCTGGCGGGGGCGCCGATCGCGGCGGATGCGGAGGCGGTGAAGCGTGCGACGGCGTACATCAC
>JBEIUO010000646.1:0-2441 GCA_040374335.1 Phycisphaeraceae bacterium | reverse complement strand
GGTGTCGACGTTGTGGAGGACCATGCCCACGTAGGTTCCGGAGAGGGTGCCGTTGGCGCCCATGGCGTCGCTGAAGAGTTCGCCGCCGATGGTGATGGAATGGTCACGGGCACGGCAACCTTCGACGAGCGCGTCGACGGTTTTGCGGGGGACGCTGCTCTCGACGAAGACGGCGGGGATGCGGTTCTTGGCGAGGACGTCGACGAGGGCGTTCATGTCGCGGAGGCTGGCTTCGCTGTCGGTGCTGATTCCCTGGATGGCGAGGACTTGCAGTCCGTAGGCGCGGCCGAAGTAACCGAAGGCGTCGTGGGCGGTGACGAGGACGCGGTTTGATTCGGGGATGGTGGCGATGGTGGTGCGGGCGTACTCGTGGAGGGCGTCGAGGACGGCGGCGTAGTCGTCGCCTCTGGCTTTGTAGGCGGTGGCGTTGGCGGGGTCCTTGGAGGCGAGGGCGGAGGTGATGCGTTGCGAGGCGGTGCGCCAGAGGGAGACATCGAACCAGACGTGGGGGTCGAACTGGCCCTCGAACTCGGGGGGCTCGCGGAGGAGTGACTCGTCGATGGTGTCGGTGACTTGGATGACCTCGCGTCCGGAGGCCATCTTGACGATGACGTCGGCCATTCGTCCTTCGAGATGGAGGCCGTTGAAGAGGATCATGGAGGCGTCGGACATGACCCGAACGTCACCGGGGGAGGGCTTGTACAGGTGCGGGTCGACACCTTCGCCCATGAGCGCCGTGACGGTGGCGTTTGGGCCGGCGATCTCGCGGGCGACATCGGCGATCATGCCGGTGGTGGCGACGATGCCGAGGGCTGGTTTGGAGGCGGGGTCGCTCTTGCCGCAGCTGGGGAGCGAGGCGGATGCGAGGAGGGCGATGGTGCAGAGGGAGGTGCGGAACAGCAACCGTCGCGACCAGGGATCGGAACCGCGGGTACCCACGAGTAGTGCCTCCTGCGCTCGGGAAACGGGAAGTTTGACGACTCAAACTATAGGCTTTGGAATCTCGCAGTCAACGCACGCGACAGTTGACGGCGGGCTTGCTAGGATCTCCTCTGTGGCCACTGAAACCGTTGAGAACTACCTCAAGGCGATCTACCGCCTCAGCCTCGAATCGCCTGCGGGCGAGGCTTCGATGACGCACATAGCGGCGGTGGTGGGGGTGACGACGGGCACGGCGACCTCGATGGTCAAGAAGCTCGCGTCGGCGCGGCTGGCGAAGTACCAGCGGTTCGGGGGCGTGAGTCTTTCGGCGAAGGGGACGCGGGCTGCGCTCGACATTCTTCGGCGGCATCGGTTGGTGGAGACGTTCTTGGTGGAGACGTTGAAGCTGGACTGGGCGGTTGTGCACGATGAGGCCGAGCGGCTTGAGCACGCGATCTCGCCGCTGGTGTTGGAGGCGCTGGACCGGCACCTTGGGAATCCGAGCTTCGATCCTCACGGGGATCCGATTCCTTCGGCTGATGGGAAACTGCTGGAGCCGAGGGTGGTCCCGCTATCGGAATGTGGTGAGGGGGCGATGGGGCGTCTTGCTCGCGTGCTCGATCAGCGTGAGGAGTCGTTGAGATTCCTGCGCAGGCACGGCCTGGAGGTGGCTTCTCGCATCGCGGTTGAGTCGGTGGAGCCGGGGGCGGGGATCATCGTGGTTCGAGCGGAGGATGGCCGGTCGGTCGCGTTGAGCGAGGTGGCGGCGAGTCGGGTGCTGGTTCAGGTCGAGGAGTAAGGGCTAGCAGCCGGCGTCCCAGCTTGAGAACCAGGAGATCACGTCATCACCATCGACGGCACCATCGCTGTTGACATCGGCCGCTGGTGAACCGGAATCCCACTGGGCGAAGAAGGTGACTACGTCGTCGCCGTCGACGGCGCCGTTGCAGTTGAAGTCGCCTGGGCAGACCAGCAGCGATGCCGCGGGGCTGGTGAGGACTCCGCAGGGGTAGGTGACGATGCAGTCGAAGGTTCCAGAGTCTGCGACTGCGGCGTTCGAGATGAGAAGGGTGGGGCTGGAGGTACCAGTGAACCGGCCGGGCGATTCCTGGAGTGGCTGGGCGTTGCGCCGCCACTGGTAGGTACCCCCGGTGAGCCCGTCTGACGGGGCGGTGAATGTGGCGGAGCCGCCGGGGCAGGTGGACTGAGAGGCCATTTCGCGACGAAGGGTGAGGACGAAGCCGCGGTTTCCGCCGGATGGGGTGATGCAGTTGCCGGTCATGACGGAGCCGTCTGCATTGAAGCGGAGGCGTGCGATCGAGAAGTCGTAGCCGGAGAGCGATACGCCGAAGCGGGCCGCGTACGACTGCAGCGTTTCGAGTCCGTAGCATTCGGTCCAGATGAAAGCGCTGTTGAGTGAGGGTTGGCTGGGTCGGAGCGAGACGCCGCCGATCACTTTGCCATTCTCGGAGACGTCGTTTGCGAAACTGCCGGTATCGCCGGGGAGATAGCCGAGTGCC
>JBEIUO010000682.1:0-2293 GCA_040374335.1 Phycisphaeraceae bacterium | reverse complement strand
GCGCCGCTCCGTGCAACGCCGCCCCACAGCACCTCGCTCTCGCGTCGCGGGGTCCGCCTCGCTTCCGCCGCGATCGCCGGGAGTCCGTTTGACTCCAGCCACCGCGCGTACGCCTCGCGCGCGGCCGGCGCGTACGACCACGCCGCTTCCTGCGCCTCCGGTGTCGTCTTGATCACCGGCTCGAGCACAAGCAGGTGGTTGTGCGTTGCCGTCATCGGCGCCCACAGCCCGACGATCTCACTCTCGATCACGTACTCCGCCGTCACCGCGCCCTGGCTCCCAGTCAAAGCCCGCATCAGCCCGTCGAAGCTCCCGCCGTCCGCATCCCCGAGCACCATCTCCGTGCCCTGCTTCGCCAGCACGATCTGACCCCAGCTTCGCGGCAGCCAATCCCGGGCACGGCCGTGCGACACCCACCACGCGAGCGCGCCCGCGCCGCTCCCCTGTGTATTGCGCAGCATCCACGCGTCCACCCCGAGCCACAGCACGCACGCGAGCGCGATCAGCGGATTCCCCATCCTCGTTCGCTTCATGCGCCGCCTCCCGTGCTCAGGCGCCCGCCGTCTCCTCCGGTCGCATCATCGGGAACAGCACCACGTCCCGGATCGTTCGCTGGTTCGTCAGCAGCATCGCGATCCGGTCGATCCCCAGGCCCATGCCGCCCGCCGGTGGCATCCCCACCCGCAGCGCACGCAGGAAGTCGTGGTCCATCGTGCGGAACGTGTTCTCTTCCGCGCTCTTCTCGTCGTCCAGGCCCTTGAGCTGCTCGCGGAACTTCGACTCCTGGATGTCCGGGTCGTTCAGCTCCGTATACGCCGGCCCGATCTCCATCCCGCCGATGAACAGGTCCCAACGCTCCGCGATCTTCGGGTTCGCCGCGCTCGGACGCGTCAGCGGCGAGATCGCGCTCGGATAGTCCATCACAAACGTCGGCTTCGCCGGGTCCAGCGACTTCTCCGCGACCTCTTCGAAGAGCTCGTTCACCACCAGCACGTCATCCAGCCCCACGTGCTTGAGCTTCCGCTTCGCGCACTCCTCGTGGCAGCGGGCCATGTCGGTCATCTCAAAGCCCAGCGCCTCCTTGAACAGCTCCGCGTACGTCACCTTGCGGAACGGCGCGCCGTAGTCCACCATCAGATCGCCAAACGGCAGCTTCAACCCCGCCGTGTCCCCGCCCGTCTCCTTCGCGACAAACGCCGCGAGGTGCCGCATCAGGCTCTCCACCAGTTCCATCATCGTGTGGTAGCTGCCGAACGCCTCGTACGCCTCGACGACGGTGAACTCCGGGTTGTGCTGCTTGTCGAGGCCCTCGTTGCGGAAGTTGCGGTTGATCTCGAAGACCTTGGGCATCCCGCCCACCAGCAACCTCTTCAGAAACAGCTCCGGCGCGATCCGCATGAAGAGCTTGATGTCGAGCGCGTTCATGTGCGTCACGAACGGCCGCGCCGCCGCGCCGCCCGCGAGCGACTGCAGCATCGGCGTCTCCACCTCGTCGTACCCGCGCGCTTCGAAGAATTTCCGCATCTCCGCGATCATCTTCGAGCGCATCCGGAACACGCCCATCGTCTCCGGGTTCGACCACAGATCCACGTACCGCTGCCGGTACCGCAGCTCGATGTCCTGCAGGCCCTCGTGCTTCGCCGGCGGCGGCGCGACGCACTTGGACGCCGGCGCGAGCCCCTCGGCCCACAGCGTCACCTCTCCAGTCCGCGTCTTCATCACCCGCCCCTCGGCCACCACCATGTCGCCCAGGTCCGTCAGCTTCGCGAGCTTGAAGATGTTCTCCGCAACGTCCCGCTGGCTCACCGCCACCTGAACGTCGCCCGTGTGGTCACGCACCTGCATCCAGATCAGCTTGCCGTTGTCACGCAGCAGCACCACACGCCCCGCGATCTTCGCCTTCGCACGCGGATCTACAAACCCCGGCTCTTTCGCACCCGCCGCGGCCTTCGCATCCGCCTCCTCGCTGTGCAGCCCCCGGGCCGCCGCCGTCGTCACAAGCCCCTCGGTCCGCGAGCCGTACGGGTTGAACCCCAGCTCCGCGACCAACCTCCGGTTCTCACGACGCTGCTGCTCGAGTTGATTCTGCGAGTTCGTTTCGGTCGACATGGTTCAAGTCATCCGGTTGCGTACAGGTTCAAGCACATACCGCCCCGGCCCCGCTTCGAATCGGGTTCTGCCGCGACGCGTGTATCTTTGCCCCCTCGATCGCTCAGGAAAGCAAACTTCCCTTCACCGTCAGCGACGCAGTCGTCTGTGCGTCGCACAGCGGCCGGTTCATCGACCCCGGGTC
>JBEIUO010000799.1:0-1671 GCA_040374335.1 Phycisphaeraceae bacterium | reverse complement strand
GGACTCCACTCCTCCCGCCTCCCAAGGGCGCTGAGGGGGGAGTGTACCCTCCCGCCCGTCCTAATTCCGCCCTCGCTTCACCGGTGATGCCCCAGTTCCCTTCTTCGACCGCTTCCCCTTCGACCCCGGCGGCACCTGCACCAGCAACGCCGAAAACGCCCCGTCGAAGTACCCCTCCACCCGCCCGCCGGGCTGCCCCCGCGGAGGCTCCTGCCTCACCCGCTCCGCCTCAAACTGCCCCGATTCGCACGCCGCCTCAACCAACCGCCGATTCTCCTCCGGCTCCAGGCTGCACGTCGCGTACAACATCGCCCCGCCCGGCTTCAGCAGCCGCATCGCGTTCGCAAAGATCTCCCGCTGCGTCTCCACCATCCGCCCCATCTGATCCGCGTCAAACCGATACCGCGCCTCCACCCGCCGCGCAAGCACACCCGTGTTCGTGCACGGCACATCCAACAACACCAAATCCGCCGTACCCGTGTGCAACTTCCCAACCGTCACCGGATCCATCACCGTAATCCGAGGTTCGTGCGCCGCCGCTTCCCGCAGCCGCGCCAGCCGCGTCCGATCCGTATCCGACGCAATCACCCGCGCCTTCGGAAACGCCCGCGCCAACTGCCGCGTCTTTGTCCCCTGCCCCGCGCACACATCAATGATCAGCGTCGGACTCAAATGCGCCGCCGATTCAATCGCCCCCGACGACGCCGGGTCCTGCGCCCACACCCGCGGATTCTCGAGCAGAATCTTGTTCAGCTCCTCCCGCGTCCCCCCAAACACCCCGTGCCCCGGCGCATCGTGCGCCACACAACCCACCGTCTCCGGCGCAACCGCACCCAAGTTCAGAATAGTGGGGGGGCTGATCAAATCGTGCAACGCAATCCGCGCCGCCTCCGCCTCCCCCAAATCCCGCCGCCACCGCCCCAGCAGCGTCCGCGGATGGCTCGTCGCCACCGCCAGCCGCTCCAGCGGATCCTCCGGCAACATCATCCGCCCACAAAACAACGCCGTCCCATCCGCCAGCGGCAACGCCCCCGGATCCCCATCCCACGTCGGCAATATCCGCCGCGGCTGCCCCCCCAGCACTTCCTCAATCACCTTCCGAAGCACCGCGTTCACCAGGCCACCCGCCCCCTGGTTCATCGCCCACTTCGTCCACGACACCGTCTCGTTCACCGCCGCATGCTGCGGCACCCGATCCAGCAGCAGCAACTGCGCCGTCCCCGCCAACAGCGCCGCCTTCAGCGGCGGCTCCATCGCGTCGTAATCCCCCTGCAGCAACCCCCGCACGATGTACTCCAGCGTGTACCACCGCCGCAGCACCGCATCGTAAATCGCATGCGCAAACGCCGCGTCCAGTGGGCTCAGCTCCAGCGTCCGCGGCCCGTCAAACGACAACTGCGGGAAACACTCCGCCTGCTCCGCAAGCCGTGAATACGCCGCATGCCGCGCCACATCCGCAAACGGCGCATTCCGCGACCTCGCCCCCTCATCCCTGGGACCTCCACCCCGCGGCCCCCCGGGCCTCGGCCCAGACCGAGGCGGACCAGACCGCGACGGCCCAAATCCTCCCGGACCAGATCGAGGCGGACCAGATCTCGACCCACCCGACCGCGGCGGCCCCGATCGCGAGGATCCGGAACGGCGCTGGTCGACATTGGGCCCACGGCTTGG
>JBEIUO010000255.1:0-4836 GCA_040374335.1 Phycisphaeraceae bacterium | reverse complement strand
CAACCAGAAGCGCCAGCTCGCGCTGAAGCCGAACGCCCCGCAGCCCAACGACGCGATGCTGAAGATGCTTTCGCAGGCGTTCGCAGCCGCTGTGCCTCCCATCAAGGGGGAGAAGCCCGAGGATTACGTCCTCCGCCTCAAGCGCTACGTCGCTCGCGGCGCTATCGTTGCGGCCAACACGCAGGCTGACGGCAAGCCCCCGGTCGACGCCGTGAAGGCTGCGGTCAAGGAAGTCGTCGTGCAGGACGCTCCGGCCATCGAGGAGGAGGCCCGCATGAAGGTCACGGCTCCTGCTGGTGAGGAGGCTGTGGCTACGGCGGTCAACGCGGCTGAGGCGGCCATCGTGCAGGCTGCCGTCGCCGCGGCTCCTGAGGCGATGGCAGAGGCTGCGCCCCCGTCTGAGCAGGCTGCAGCTGAGATCGTGGCAACTCCGGCTGAGGCCAACGCAGAGGCGGCCCCTGTCTCGGAAGTCATCGAGAAGATCTCGGATGTCACGGTTCCCGGCCAGGAGGCCGCGGCCACCACCGACACCGATGCTGCTCGGGTGGACGATGGCGAGAATGTGCCCTGGTACCGTCGCCCGTCGGGCATGATCCTCATTGGCGTCGGGGCACTGATCGGCATAAAGGCGCTCACCTCCAAGGAGTGAGCGTCATGAAGTTCCAGGCCGCAGCCCTTCTCCCTCTCGTGATGAAGCTCGGGGACTACCTCAAGGTAGGCTTCGAGCACTACGTGGCGCTCAGGGCCGCGGGCACCAACATGACTCCTGACATGCTGGCAGCGTTCATCTCGATGCAGATGACCTCCTGGAACCCTGACTTTCAGGGCAAGAAGCTCCTCGACGAGGAAACTCGTCACGCCGCGGCCCGCTTCCTTGCCGGGGTGGCTATGAATCTCGCAAAGTGAGGCTCTGATGTTCGACGACACCAACGGCTACGGCGCCATTCCTGACGCACTTCCGGCATCTTACGGATACGCGGACCGGCAAGCGTCGACTGTTCATGAGAACATGCCGACGGCGCTGTCGTCCAACCCCTTCGATCAGGTGGGCGCCAACCAGATGGTCATGGCGTCCAACCCGACCCAGCCCTCCCTTCGTCCCTCCTACGGCGGGATGCAGAATGGGCCGGTTCAGGGCCGCAACGTCCACGGTCCTGCGCCCCAGCCCGGCCCGCGTCCTGATCTCGGAGCGGCGACTGGCCGTCGGATCCGATCGAGCATCCCCGTTCAGACGGACGAAGCGCGCAGCCTCGAATACCGCGAGTACGATGGGGAGGGCGGCTACCGCTATCGCCAGTACGAGAACGGCAAGTACGCCATCGTGCGCCTGGGCAAGGGTAAGGGAGCAGGTCTTCCCCAGAACGTCAAGTTGGGCGTGCCCTTCGACGGGGCCACGAACAAGAAGGCTTTCGAGGGCATCAAGGACGAGGTTGAGACCGCGATCGGCCCGTTCCCGGGCACGGCCTCGGAGTCCTCGGTTGAGATCAAGGCTGGCTCGAAGGCACCTCCGAAGGGCGGCGCCAAGAAGGATCAGAAGGGTGAGCCTCAGGCGCAGGCGTCCGGTGGCGGGGGAGGAGGCTTCCAGTCCTCCAGTGTCGACACCAAGGAGACGCTGCCGCCCGAAGAAGAAGGCGGCAAGGATAAGGACGGCAACTGGTTCACGCAGTCGACCCTGGGCGTGCCGCACTGGGGCTGGCTCGCAGGTGTGGTCGTCGTGGGCGCCGGCGCAGGCTACTACCTCTACTCCTCCTCCAAGTCCAAGGCTCCGCCCGCGGAAGTGAAGTGATGGGCCGGTTTCAGCCCTCCTACGGGACGGGCTACGGCGCGTACTTCGGCGAAGGTGAAGCCGGTGCAGCGGTCGCTGCGGCTGGCGGGGCTGCCGCGGCAGGGGGAGGAGACTACGACTTACTGTATCAGGCGGGGAAAGACCTCCTCACGGGAGCGGTCAAGAACGTCGGGAAGGGCAAGAAGGGCAAGAAGAAGCCCAGCGGCCCGTCTGCTGCTGACCGCTATCTGGAGGCGTCCCAGCGCCAGATGGCAGCAATGCAGCAGCAGAGCCAGCAACTTCAGGCCCGTCTGCTCGACGCACAGTCGAAGACTCCTGTCTGGGTTTGGCCCCTCGTAGGGATCCTCGGTCTGGGGGTCGTGGGCGGGATCGTCTACGCTGTGAGGAAGTAGAAATGGCTGGAAAGACCCCAACGCAGAAGGCTGCGGAAGAGTTCAAGAAGTGGCACTGGGGCATGAACCACGTCAACGTCGTGGATGTCGAGGACCCGGACCTGCCCGACGAGCTGATTGAGTGCGGGCGCTTGGCAGAGATCCGCGTTCGCATCCCCAGCAGCGATGTGAAGGCGAACCGCGGCAGCCGTAAGGACACCCAGATCACGCTCACGCAGTCGGAGTCAGAGCGAAGCCACCTGGCGTTTGACCCTGCTCACCCCAGCGAGCGCCTCTACACGGTTCTTCCCGCCGATGTCCTGCGGAAGATGCGGGAGACGTACTACGACCTGAACCCGTTCGCGGAGCAGAAGCTCGGCGTCATCGCCAAGTTCACTGGTGGACGTCACGGCACCGAGCGCGACTACCCGTCGGTCCTGGTCAAGCCTATTGGTATCTGCAGCGCGGTGGTGTACGCGACCGAGAAGACTGGCGACGGCTTCTCCTACTACATCCACCGTCTCGGAGAAGAGACGGGTGTGCGGCCCTGCCTGTGCATCGACAAGAAGGGGCGTCTGTGGTTCGCCGGTGGGGCCTACACCAGCCCCACGCCTGGCATTACGGACTAGTCACTCCTCGCCGTCGATGTCTTCGTCGTCCGGCGGGCCATCGAGGTCGACGTCGACATTGACGTATTCGTCGTCTTCCTCGTCGTCCGTGTCCTCGAGATCCTCGCCATCGAGCAGCGGCTCGATGAGTTCAGAGGGTATGGCCAGGCCCGAGGGCTTGAACACGCCGCCGAACGACTCGAGCCGGCGTGTAGCGTCGTGAATGTGGAGCCAGTCGATGATGGCCGAGCGGACCAGGTCGCTTACGGTCGTGTACTCGCCCGTGGCGTGGCGGTCTTCCATGGCGAGGTTCTGAAGGCGGTAGAAAACGTGCTTCTTCACGCGCACGCGGAGCAGATGGTAGTTCACGTCGAGACCAGATGAGGGCATGGCACATCTCCGAGCACACTACATAGCACTCCATGTTGTGACGTCCAGTTGTCGCTCGACCGATGGCGTGCGAGTTTAGGCTCGAACCCCAAACAGGAGTCAACATGGCCGGCCTTCCGCTGCATGACGCGATCCTGATTGAGAACGGCGTCGTCAGCCGTGTCAATCGCATCGCGTACGCGATCTCTCACACCCAGAACCTGGCGGACATGTTCCGTGCCAGCGGCATCTCTCGCCAGCTCGTCTCGGAGGCCGAGGCAGCCGCCGAGGGGATCCGCGACAGCGTCTTCGGCGGTCTGGGCCGTGACCCCGCCGACAAGAATCGGTTCAAGGGCCGCGTTCGCGGCCAGAGCCCGTTCAATGCGGGGAAGGCTGGCACGAACCTCGCTGGCCGTGACAAGCTCGTCGCGATCGTGAAGGTCTCCAAGACCGCGAAGCGCCTCATCGCTGCTGAGCTCGGCGTCCTCGTGGCGTACGACCGCGGTGTGATGCGCAAGTCCGCTCAGTCGACCCAGTTCAAGGGCCCGTCCTCCGGCATGTACGACAAGAACAAGGTGACCAAGTCCGGTCGCAAGGGCTCCGTCGTCGGCCGCAAGGGCGCGAAGAGCGAGGGCCGTGACGCGCGTTTGACCCGCGTCTCAGGCCTCAAGGACACGCGCCTCGGCAAGGTCGGCGGCAACTGGTCGGCTGCTGAGGCCGGTCTCAAGGCGGCTGGGTTCGACTGGGTCGACGCCAACCTCCCCGCCGGGTACGGCGGCTACCACGATCAGGCAGAGAAGCGCGACACCGACGCATGGGCCTTCGCCAAGGCGAAGCTCCGTCAGAAGTACCGCGATCAGGCTGGCCCGGGCTGGTACGACGTCCCCGAGGTCCGCAAGGCATACGACGCCGAGCTCGCCTCACTCACTGGTGCTCGTCGTTCGGCAGGCACGGACAAGGGCTATCGCGCTGGCGCGACGGCCTACACTCGTCAGCGGGCCACCTCGGCCAAGCAGGCGCGTCCGCGTGGGGTGAAGACCAACCCTTTCTCTAATGTCGGGGACCTGGCGCTGACGAACCCCGGTACTGGGGTTGGGTTCCTCGACAGCATTGAGGATAGCGTCAGCGGGCTGCCCGTCGTGGGTGGGTACGTGGCTCCGCTCATCGCTCCGGCCCTTCTGGGTGCGGCAGCGGCGGGCATTCACGCAGTCGCGGTTCCCAAGCTCAAGTCGATGCTGCCCGAGAACGTTCAGCCCTACGCGTACTCCATCGCCGGTGCGGCGGTGGCGATCGTGGCGAGTGTTGTCGCTGGGAAGGCGTCTGACGAGACCACCAAGAACCTCGCTGGCCTGCTTGGCGGCGCGGCCCTCGCCTTCGGCGTTGGCTTCGACGTCAACAACGCCCTCGAGTCCAAGTTCGCAGGCGACAAGGCCGGCGACGACGACTTCGGCGGCCTGGCTCTGGCTGGCGACGACTACGGCGCGGTCGCGCTCGGCGAGGCGCCCAGCGCTCTCGGCGGGTTCGGCGAGGCCCCCTCGGCTCTCGGCGCGGTTGCGCTCGGGGACGGGATGGCCTACCAGACCGCTCCGCTCGGGTTCGATGGTGCGACCTCGTCGATCCACTCGGCGTACGGCGACGCGAGCCTCGCGGACGCGTACTTCAGCGGGCCGGACTTCGACGCGTCTGAGGGTGAGGCGATCAT
>JBEIUO010000274.1:0-4661 GCA_040374335.1 Phycisphaeraceae bacterium | reverse complement strand
GGCCTCAAGCCCGCCGCGCGTGTGGTCCTCAACTCCGCGTTCCTCCACGAGCTGCAGAACGCCGGGCTCACGAGCGCGATCGTGCACTTCAGCAAGATCCTCCCGAAGAATCGAATCGCCGCCGAGCAATGGGACGCCGCGATGGACCTGGTCTACGACCGCCGCCGCGAGGGGTACGACCCGCTCCAGGCGTTCGTCGCGATGTTCCCGGATTCCGACAGCGGAGCCGTGGTCGCCAAGAAAGCCGCGAAGGACCGGACCATCGAAGAAGCTCTGCGTGAGCACATCATCGACGGCGAGAAGGAAGGGCTCGACGCGACCCTTCAGTCCGCTCTCGCGAAGTACAAGCCCCTCGACATCATCAACGACCACCTGCTGGACGGGATGAAGACCGTCGGCGAACTCTTCGGCAGCGGCCAGATGCAGCTTCCCTTCGTGCTGCAGAGCGCGGAGGTGATGAAGCTGGCGGTGTCGAAGCTCGAGCCGCTGATGGAGAGGGTCGCGGGACAGGCCAAGGGCACGATCGTGCTCGCGACGGTCAAGGGCGACGTGCACGACATCGGCAAGAACCTCGTCGACATCATCCTCAGCAACAACGGCTACAACGTCGTGAACATCGGGATCAAGCAGCCCATCGCCGACATCGTCAAGGCCTGGCGCGAGCACAAGGCCGATGCCATCGGGATGAGCGGCCTTCTGGTGAAATCCGTGAACGTCATGGAGGAAAACCTCCGCGAGATGAACACCGACGGCGTCGCCGTGCCAGTGCTCCTGGGCGGCGCGGCACTCACGCGCCACTACTGCGAAAGCCACCTGCGCACGATCTACAAGGGCCCCTGCTACTACGGCAAGGACGCCTTCGAAGGCCTGCGGACGATGGACTACGTGATGGCCGGCCGTCACGGCGAACTCGCCGACGAAATCGACGCCCGCCTCGCGAAGCGCACGAAAGCCGAGGACGACATCGTCGCCACCCGCGCCGAGAAACTCGCCAACCCCGTGCTCGTCGCGACGCCCGGCGTCCGGTCGGATGTCTCGACCACCATCCCCGTGCCCGTTGCGCCCTTCCTGGGCTCGCGCGTCGTCGAAGGCCTCGACCTCGAGCAGATCTACCCCTTCATCAACCCCATCGCCCTCTTCCGCGGCCAGTGGCAGATCAAGAAAGGTGCATCCAGCGACGAGGAATACGAAGCACTCATCGAGGACGAGGTACAGCCGATCTTCCAGAAGTGGAAAGACCTCTGCAAGCGCGAGTCCATCCTGCGGCCCGCCGTCGTCTACGGGTACTTCCCCTGCAACAGCGAGGGCAACGACCTCATCATCTGGCACGACGCCGCCCGCACCCGCGAACGCATGCGCTTCACCTTCCCGCGCCAGCACGACAAGCGCCGCCTGTGCATCTCCGACTTCTTCCGCCCCACCGACAGCAGCGAGCACGACGTCATCGGCATGCACTGCGTCACCATGGGCTCACGCGCCAGCGAGTACGCCCGCGAGCTCTTCGCCTCCAACAACTACACCGATTACCTCTACCTCCACGGACTCGGCGTCGAAACCGCCGAAGCCCTCGCCGAGTTCTGGCACAAACGCATGCGTCAGGAACTCGGTATCGCTGGCGACGACTCGCCCCGCATCCGCGAGCTCTTCACCCAGAAGTACCGCGGCAGCCGCTACTCCTTCGGCTACCCCGCCTGCCCCAGCATGGAAGACCAGGACAAGCTCTTCGAACTCCTCGAGCCCGGCCGCATCGGCTGCGTGCTCACCGAGAACTGGCAGATCGACCCCGAGCAGAGCACCAGCGCCATCATCGTGCACCACCCCGAGGCGAAGTACTTCGGCGTCTGATTCCAGCGTGTTCTGTGGGCGACTCAGGCCCCGACGTTGCGAACGTCGCCGCGCTTGGTCTTCTGGTGGATCGTCGGCGTCACGTGGAACGTCGCCGTCGACTTCCCGACCCGCCGCTCTTTCGCGGCAAGCCTCGCAAGCACCGAGTCCTTCTTCTGCCGCCGCGCCAACGCCGCGGGCAGCACCGGCTGCTGGATCACCTCGAGATCAACAGTAATGTTGAACTCCTTGCCGGTCGCGATCAGCTTGTGGATGTCCTCACGCGGCGTGATCCGGTAGAGCGCCGGGCCGAAGCACGGTCGCAGGAACCGGTACGAGAGCTCCTTGCACACCAGTGTGTACGCGCCCCCGGTAATCCCGAAGATGTACATCCCGCCAGCGATCTCGCTATTCGCCAACAACGCCGCACCCGCCATCGCGTTGTACCAGTTCCGGTTAAACCGCCGGAACGGCAACTCTGCGGCGAACGTGTTGCTGTCCACCTTCTTCATCCGGATGCCGCTGCGAAACGCGTACGGCAACCAGATGAGCGAACACACCCGGTGCCAGAACGTGCTCCGCGTGGACAGCCGGGCGATGTACGCCTCGACCTTGTCCATGAACGACAACGCAACCGCCGGAGTACCCCGCCCCCCCGCGATCGCCATGCTCGCCGCGGCCTCGTCCTGCTCCATCGAGGGGGTCGAGGAGCCGTCCTGGGGCTGCTGGCTGGGGGTTGTGGGTTCGGTTCCTTGGGTCACGGTCAAACTCTGAGTTCCAGGTCACGGTTGCGGGGGTCGGGCGGGGGAAGTGTACCCCCAAGACCGGTCAGCCAAGGTCGCCCCGAACGTCCGTTTCGGGGACCAGGTCAAACCACCCCTTCTTGTTCGCGACCACCCGCTGGCACGGATTCCCGGGCTCGTGGTCCAGCACCAGCAACCACTCCCGCGAGGCCGCCTCGTGCAGGAACCAATGCCGCGAAATCATGCTGGTATAGGGCTCGACGTCGTACCCGAGGTTGTACGCGGCCCCGAGGTGGTTCACGGTGGGCATGACGTCCGGGGTGAAGACGACGGTCCGGCCCCGATCGTCCGTAAACCGAATGGCCTGCTGGCCCCACGTGTGGCCAGGAACCCGGAAGACCGACACCCCCGGCAACCCCGGAAGGAAGGTTTCCCTATAGGGCAGCGAGCTGAAGGGCATCTCATCCCGGTTGGGCAGGAAGTCCGCCGCGAAGGGAGGCGGCGAGTCCACAAGGAACAGGCGTTCCTTGACGGGGTCGAGGTGGTCCTTGAAGTACGTCCGGGTCATGACGCTGCGGTTGAGGATCGCGTCCTCCCACTCGCGTCGCTGGGAGAAGACCACCGCGTACGGGAAGGTCAGCTTCACGCCGTGGTCAGGCCTCGCCCCCGCCATTCCGCCCGCGGGGCCGAACCAATCGGGCGTCTCGCCCTCCACCGGCAGTCGAGTCAGCCCGCCGGCGTGGTCGAAGTGCAGGTGGGTCACCACGACGGCACCGATGTCCTCCGGCCGCCGCCCGACTTCGGCCAGCGCGTGCGTGATGTCGCGGTTCTCCAGGCCGAAGATGTCCCGGCTCTTGTCGTCGAGCTTGTTGCCCGTACCGGCCTCGATCACGGCGAACTTCGCCCCCCCACCGAGCGACGGGGCGTGGACGTGGTCGAAGACCTCCGTCTGCCCCTCATCCGGCACGCGTTCCAGGAGTATCGAGTTGTGCTGGACCGCGATCCGGCCCCGGTCGTCCGTCGGCACGGTGCGGGACCAGACCGTTCGGGGGATGAGTCCGAACATGGAGCCCCCGTCCAGCCGGAACTTCCCGGCCCGGAGTAGGGTCCAGCGATATCGGGCCTCGTACAGAGAGGAGTCGGTGAGCACGCGGGGAGGATACCCGGGCCGCGGGGGGAGCGTGGCGTACCGGATCTGACGACTTTGACGCCCGACCGGCGAAGGACCCGGGGCGGACCGACGGGGCGGGTGAATCCCCCCGGGGTGGTCTGCCGATCCCAGAGTGAACCGGAGGATTCGATGTCCCAAGACTTTACCAACGTTGCCCCCCTGCTCAGCGAGTTCGCCAACGACCCCGACATGAAGGAACTGGTGGACCTGTTCACCGCAGAGCTCCCCGAGCGCCTCGGTCAACTGACCACCGCGTGGGCCAGCAAGGACCTGACGACCATCAAGCGGATCGCCCACCAGCTCCGGGGCTCCTCGGCCGGGTACGGCTACCCGACCCTGGGCACCACCGCAGGCACCCTCGAGGACTCACTCCGCAACGTCAACGATCCCGCGGGCATCCCCCCGAGCGCCGAGTTCGGTGTGAACCAGTTGATGATGATGTGCCGTCGCGTCATCGCCCCCACCATGAAGCAAGCGGCCTAAGCGTTCCTGAGCGGAGCCCCGGGAGTACCGGGGCACTGGCCTCGGACCCAGGTGTCCGTGGCGGCGGGATTCGCGCCATGCCCAGCTCACCGAATGTGCAACCCGACTACTCGCCGGACGCCAAGCCGGTGGTGCTCGTCATCGACGACAGCGCCGACGTGCACAGGCTAATGCGGGCGCGACTCAGCCAGGAAGAGCTGAGCTTCGTCAGCGCGTACTCGGGCGCCGAGGGCCTCGTCGCCGCCGAACGCATGCAGCCCTCGCTGATCACGCTCGACCTAAACATGGACGGGATGGACGGGTTCGAAGTCCTCCGCCAACTCAAGGCAAAGCCGGTCACGCAGCAGATCCCCGTCATCATCCTCTCGACACAAGCAAGCCGCGAAGACAAGGTCAAAGCCTTCGACCTCGGCGCCGTCGACTACGTCGCCAAGCCCTTC
>JBEIUO010000775.1:0-1778 GCA_040374335.1 Phycisphaeraceae bacterium | reverse complement strand
GATCGCGACGGTGGCGGTGGGGCTGCCGTGGGTGCTGTACCAGTTGTGGCTGTTTGTGGCGCCGGGTCTGTACTCGGCAGAGCGACGGTACGTGTATCTGCTGCTGCCGCTGTCGAGCGTGCTGATGCTGAGCTCGATGGTGTTTCTGTACCGGCTGGTGCTGCCGCTGGTCTTGGCGTTCTTCGTGAACTTCGGGGTGACGCTGGGCGCGAGGCATTCGGAGCCGCACGAGGTTCCTGCGGGGACGACGTTCCTGAACGCACCGGTGCTGGCGGCGGATCCGCTGAAGCCGGTGCCCGGCGACGTGTGGCTGAACTCGTCGATGCGGGCGCGTCGCGGGTGCATCGGGGAGAAGGACGGTCAGCCGGACGTGTGCTCGCTGAACCTGACGAAAGAAGCCGGGATCCGCCCGGAATACCGGGTGAACGAGTACATCGATCTGCTGCAATCGCTGACGATCGCGTTCGCGGCGGGGTTTCAGACTCCCGTGGTGGTGTTGCTGCTCGGGTGGGCTGGGTTGATCACGCCCGCGTTCCTGCGGGAGTACCGCAAGCACGCGGTGTTCGTGACAGCGATCGTGGCGGCGGTGCTGACGCCGGGCGATGTGTCGACGATGTTCCTGCTGTGGGTGCCGCTGTATCTGCTGTACGAGCTTGGCGGGGTGCTGCTGCGGGTGTTCCCGTCTGAACGCGTATCGCGGAGAGAGGCGGCGAAGGCCGGGATGGGGAATGCGGAAGACGACGATCCGAGCTGACGGAGGGCGTGCATGGCGGGGTCATCCTTCTGGATTTCGCTGCTGCGGCGCAGGCCCGACCTGTTGTTTCCACGCGCGGGGCGTGCCGGACGGGAAGACGCGACGGGGGTTGACGTGCGGATGATGGACCGCGCGCTCGAGCTGGCGGATGGCGCGGCGAGGGAGGGGGAGGTTCCGGTGGGCGCGGTGGTGTACCGTACGACGGATGGGGAGGTTTTGGGAGAGGGAGTGAACACGCGTGAGCGGGGGCGGGATCCGGCGGGGCACGCGGAGATGATGGCGATCGGAATGGCTGCCCGACGAATCGGAGATTGGCGGCTGAACGGATGCACGCTGGTGGTCACACTGGAGCCGTGCGTCATGTGCGCAGGTGCGTGTGTGAATGCCCGGGTTGGGCGGGTGGTGTACGGGGCGAGCGATCGGAAGGCGGGGGCGGCGGAGTCGCTGTACGCGGTGTTGAGTGATCCGAGGTTGAACCACAGGCCGAAGGTGGTACGCGGGGTACGGGGAGTGGAGAGTGGGGAACGGCTGCGGGCGTTCTTCCGGGGTCTTAGAAAGTAAGTTGTTCGTACGGTTGGCTTTCGCGGGAAGGCGTCCAAGAATGTCTGGAACTCCGGAACCCGAAGCACCGGGACCGGGAGCGCAGCTACGGGAGTGATTGATGTTTACACAGACCACTGAGTATGCACTCCGCGCGATGGCCGCGCTCGCCCTGTTTCCGGGGACACTGGTGGCGACGAGCAGCGTCGCGGAGCGGACGAAGGTGCCCAGCAACTACTTGGCGAAGGTGCTGCAGCAGTTGGCGGCGGCGGGCCTGATCGAGGGGCGTCGCGGGGTTGGGGGCGGGTACAAGCTGGCGAAGCCGGCGTCGCAGATCAACATGCTGGACATCATCCGTTCGGTTGGGCGGCTGCAGCGGATTGCGTCGTGCCCGCTGGGGCTGGCGAACCACGGGCCGAACCTGTGCCCGCTGCACAAGCGGATGGACGAAGCGGCGGGGATGCTGATCGATCGGTTTTCGGGG
>JBEIUO010000805.1:0-1641 GCA_040374335.1 Phycisphaeraceae bacterium | reverse complement strand
CGCCCACCGCAAGGTCATCGACCTCGCGCTCAACCACTAAGTCCCCCGTTCCTCCCGCCTTTCAGCTACCCTTCGTCCCATGCTGATCGCCGTCGTCATCCCCGTTCACAACGAGGCCACATTCCTCGAGCGGACCATCGCGCAGATCGAGGCCGAACGCCCGCCCCTCCTCGGCAAGGGCCAGCCCGGCTCCATGCGCGCCGACCGCATCCTCGTCATCGTCGATGACGGCTCCACCGACGGCTCCACCGACATCGCCAAACGCCTCGGCGAACGCCCCGGCATCAAGTTCGTCCAGCACACCAGCAACCGTGGCAAGGGCGCATCCCTCCGCACCGGATTCGCCGCCGCCTTCCGCGAAGGCGCCGACATCGTCCTCCTCCACGACGCCGATCCCGAGTACGACGCCCTCGACCACGAGACCGTCCTCCGCCCCATCATCGACGGCCGCGCCGACATCGTCTTCGGCTCACGCGTCCTCGGCGCCGCCCACCGCGTGCTCCCCTACTGGCGCACCGCCGCCTACCGCCTCCTCACCACCCTCTCCAACATGCTCACCGACCTCCACCTCTCCGACATCGAGTGCTGCCTCAAAGCCTTCCGCCGCGAAGCCATCGAAAAGATCGTCATCGAAGAAGACCGCCACGGCGTCGACCCCGAGCTCGTCGCCAAGTCCGCGCGCCTCACCCTCACCGTCGCCGGCAACCCCCAGCCCATCCCCGCCCGCATCTTCGAAGTCCCCGTCAGCTACAACGGCCGCTCCGGCGTCAAAGGAAAGCGCACCTCAAAGCGGGCGCTCCTCAAGAACGTCCGCGCCATCATCCGCCACAACTGGAAGGTCTGAAACCTCCAGGCCAGCGACTCACTCCCCCCGCGCCAGCCTCACAAACAACCGCATGCCGATCGGCATCGCGTCGTCGTTGAAGTCAAACTCCGGCTGGTGCAGCGTCGGCACGCTCGTCGCCCCCTCCGGCTTCAACCCCAGCAAAAAAAAGCACGCCGGCACATAGTGCCCGTAGTACGAGAAATCCTCACCGCCCATCGTCGCGTGCTCCACCCGCAGCACGCTCCCACGCCCCATCTCCCCATCAGCAACCGCAAAGAACTTCTCCGTCAACGCGGCGTCATTGTGCGTCACCGGGTACCCGTCCTCCCACGTGATCTCCGCCTCGCACCCCATCGCCCGCGCGCCGTTCCCCACGATCGAATAAAACCGCTCCCGCGCCAGCGCCCGCGTCTCCGCCTTCAGCGTCCGCACCGTCCCCACAAACGTCACGCTCTCCGGGATGATGTTGCTCGCCGTCCCCGCGTTGATCACCCCAACCGTCACCACCACGCTGTCCAGCGGCCCCACATTCCGCGACGCGATGCTCTGCAACTGCGTAATCAGATGCGCCGCCGCCAGAATCGAATCAAACCCCTGGTGCGGGTACGCCCCGTGCGACTGCACCCCTCGCACCTTCACCGTGAACTCGTCCGTCGCCGCCAAGAGCGGCCCCGCCTTGCTCCCCACCTGCCCCAGCGGAATCGTCGGCCACCCGTGCAGCCCAAACATCTCCCCCGCCGGATTCCCAATCCCCCCCTTCGCCTCTCCCGCCAACGCCCCCTCGCGGCACATCCGATCCGCACCCCCGCCACCCT
>JBEIUO010000814.1:0-1557 GCA_040374335.1 Phycisphaeraceae bacterium | reverse complement strand
CCGCCTCCGATCCCGATCCCCTCAACCGCGCCCAAACCCTCGTCGACTCCTTCTTCGGCAAGGTTCTCCGCATCAACCCCGTCGGCGACGACTTCCCCAACAACCCCGACAAGAACTACTCCATCCCGCCAACCAACCCCTTCGTCAACACCTTCGGCGACGACGAAGTCTGGGCCTTCGGCCTCCGCAACCCCTGGCGTTGCTCCTTCGACCGCGCCACCGGCGATTTCTGGATCGCCGACGTCGGCCAGGACGCTTGGGAAGAACTCAACTTCGAACCCGCGCTCTTCCCCGGCGGCCGTAACTACGGCTGGAAGTGCCTCGAAGGCTCACTCTGCACCGGCTTCGGCAGTTGCGATTGCCTCGACCCCGCCCTCACGCCCCCGCTCCTCCAACTCCCCCACGACGGCGCCAACTGCTCCATCACCGGCGGCTACGTCTACCGAGGCTCCGCCATCCCCGACCTCAACGGCCTCTACCTCTGCGCTGATTGGTGCAGCAACCGCATCTGGACCGTCGACCGCAACTCACTCACCATCACCGACCGCGCCACCGAGTTCCAACCCACCATCTCCCCCCCGCTCACCGGCATCGTCGGCTTCGGCGAAGACGCCGCCGGCGAGCTCTACCTCTGCGACTTCTTCGGCGGCAGAGTCTCCAAGCTCCACCCGCCCCCGTGCACTCCCGAGTTCACACTCCACCCAACACCCCAGTCCGTCCCCGTCGGTACCCCACTCACCCTCACCGCCTCCTGCTTCGCCAAGGGCCCCCTCAACCTCCGCTGGTTCCGCGGCAATACCCCCCTCACCGACGACGCCCGCATCTCCGGCACCTCCAACGCATCCCTCACGATCGCCAACACCACCGCCACCGACTCCGGCCTCTACCACCTCGTCGCCACCTCCCCCTGCGGCACATCCCAAAGCACAGCCGTGGCAATCACCATCAACGCCGACTGCGCCTCCGACTGGGATCTCTCGGGAGGCGTCGACGGCGACGACGTCATCTCCTTCTTCGCCGACTGGGACGCGGGCAGCGCCGATATCGACGGCTCCAACGGCACCGACGGCGACGACGTCATCTACTTCTTCACGCGATGGGACTCCGGATGCTGAACCTCACCCGCACCCATTCAGTGCCCGCCCGCCATCCATGTGTTCTGTCCAAGCCGTGGACAAAATACATGAGTCTTTTCCCCCTGAGCCTCGTTTTCCAGGCGTTTTCAGCTGCCTTTCCCTCCCCCTCCGCCCCATAAGGTTCACGCCATGCTCCACCACCTCCTCCCCGTCATCGCCATCGTCGCACCCCTCGCTTCCGCTCAGGTCGCGTCCACCTCCCACCCGCAGCCCGTCTCCTATCGCAACGTCAACGTGACCGGCGACTTCTGGGCACCACGCATGGACGCCGTCCGCGCAGCCACCCTCGCCGCCAACCGGCACCAGTGCGAGATCACCCAGCGATACGCCAACTTCGACCGCGCCGCCGGCGTCGAAAAGGGTGAACACGAAGGCCTTCTCTTCAACGACTCCGACGTCTACAAGGTCATCGAGGGCTGGT
>JBEIUO010000651.1:0-2422 GCA_040374335.1 Phycisphaeraceae bacterium | reverse complement strand
GCAGGCTTCGACCCTGTCCGAGCCGGTGCGCGGCTCGTTGAATGATCCGCGCCGTGGGCAGCATGCCTTCCGTCATGCGCTCGCTACGATCCAGGGAGAGCACACCTTGACTTCCCGCCGCTCGGGCGGGCGAGGTAGTCTTGCGGCTGAGGATCTCCATCATGGTCAACCGGTACCCCAACACGCTCATCAACGAACTGAACATCCTGTTGGCTCCGTTTGATCACATGATCGACGGGTCCGTGGACGACACCGTGGACAACGGTGTAGCGGCAGACGTCAGCCCGTTCATCATCACCCGGGGCGGACCCCGCATGCTCGGCGCCTTCGGGATGCTGCTGCACATGGGCCCCCGCATCAGCGTGGACATTGAGTTGTCGTACAGCCACACCAGCAAGCCGGACTTCTCCCTCCGCCTGAGCGGAGACCCGAAGGCGGACGCTCGCCTCATCTTCAGCAAGACCCGCAACCTCCTGAACCTCCAGAAGCGGGTGCGCGCCAACCCCGCTCGACGGATGGAATGGCATCCGAAGGCGCTCGAGACTGCGGTCTTCAGTTTCCGCATCAACGTGTCCAAGCGATACCACGGCTACGATGTGGGGGGAATGACCGAAGTAGTGATCTCGCCGCTGGGTTCCGGAAGCGACCTGGTGTACGAGGCAAGTTTCGACATCGGAATGACCCTTCAGCGTGGTGTCCTCTCTCTGCAGCAGCTGCGCTCGCATGTCGAAAAGTTTGTAGGACGCAACCTGAATGACACCCAGCTGAGGGTGCTGACCACCGATGATGTGAATGGGGAGTTCGTTCCTGTCAGGCTGGAGTTCAGGGCCCGGGGAGCAGACAAGGAAGAGTTGAAGCGACGGGTTGAAGCGTTCATCTCTGCCAACCTGCAGGATAAGGCTTAGAGACACCGTTAGCACTTCCTCCCTCCCGCTCCGCGGGCCGGGCTGTAGTCTGGGGGGCGAGGTAGAAGATGCTCCGTCTCCCCCGGCTCAACCCCCGTCCACGTCGGAACCCCTTGGAGTTCGTGGTCTACCACGCTGACCACGGCATCAAGCCCGAGCAGATGGACTGGATCAAGTCCCAGATCTCTGCGGCCAACCCCAAGACGTTCTTCATCCAGGAGATCCAGATCCCCGCGGAGCTCGGATCTGTACGGAATGCGATGTACGGGCCGGCCGCGGGCGATCCTCCGGTTCCTGAGTCGCAGGTGTCCTACCGTCCTCGTGGCGACCGGCCCTGGAGCGACCGCGTGGTGTCGTGGCCCACTCGGCCGGTCGACTACGTTCAGGCCATCGGCACGCCCGATCGTGACGACCCGAACAAGATCGTCCTCTTCACTGTCTACGGCGGCCCCCTCGCCCCGCAGAACCCTGATGATCCTTCGTGCCGCGACGTTGAAGGAGCGAGGAACTTCTGGTCCCAGCACGCGCTCTCGATCGAGCAGTGGGAGCCGAAGAAGAACCCTCGGAAGAAGAAGAGCTTCACGTACGCTGAGCAGTGGGGCACTCCTCGAATGACGGATGCTCAACTGCTCGAGGTCATCAACAGACCGTTCGACCCCAAGCTCGACTGGGACACCCAGCAGCACCGACGCGCGCACGCCGAAGCGTGCCAAGAAGAACTTGATCGTCGCCGTGCCCGCAAGAACCCGCGCTCCCAGGAAGAGCTCGCTCAGCTCTATCTGGCCGAGTTCTCCAAGTACCAGGCCATGGCCGCCGTAACGAGTCGCCTGAGCCGAGAGTTGGCTTTCGATCCCGGGGACTTCGACACGCTCGAGAAGCAGTACAAGGCGGCGCGTGCAGCAGAACTGGCGCAACTGCGCAAGTACTCGGACATCTTCGATCTGCTTACGCAGGAGACCAAGGACAAGTACCTCCGTGCTCGAGTGAGCGCACGCCGGAACCCGAAGGGTGACGGGTTCGACGAGCAACGACGGGAGTACGCCATGCTCCGTGATGAGGGCATTCGCCTCGCGATCACGCACAAGTTCGTCAGAACGCGTGACCCTGAACTGCTTCGCAAGAGCTTTGACGAGATGGTCGAGAACGTGCGCCGTGAGAACGGGATCGACAAAACCCCTGAAGGATACGTCTTGGCCGCGCACTGGACGCTCAACCTGATCAAGGTCCCCACCCTCCGCTGAAGGGAGCACTCCGGCGCTTCCTCTGAAGCCTCCGGCGTTCTACGCTCCATGCGTCAGGGAGTACCATGGCGCGACTGTTCCAGACTGGACGACACTTCGATTACGGCCCGACGAAGTCGGACTCGTTCGAAGGCCGGATGGCGAAGCAGTACCTTCGCCACATCATCCAGTGCGCCACGGCACTCGAGGCCGCGCTTCAGGACAATGACGACCTTCCTGGCTGGGTCAACGCGAAGATCGCGACGGCGGACGACCGCCTGAGCATGGCGACCCAGT
>JBEIUO010000765.1:0-1837 GCA_040374335.1 Phycisphaeraceae bacterium | reverse complement strand
GGAGGCCTCGACGGACTTGGACTCGATGACGGAGTCGGGGTACCAATGGCCGTCGACGAGGAGGATGGCGTTTTCGTTGAGGAGGAGGGGGAGGCGGGCGATTTCGTTGGAGAGGGCGGCCTGGTCCTTGAGGTTGATGCCTCGGTTCATGAGGGCGTGGGTGACGCTGCGGTAGTGGCGGCCGGTGAGCATGGGGATGCCGGAGAGGGCGGCGGCGATGTGGAGGGAGACGGAGCTTTTGCCGCTGGCGGAGGGGCCATCGATGGTGAGTTTGGAGAGGGGGGAGTGGGGTTGTGCGGCGAGTCGGTACACGTGGGTCTCCGGTAGCGAGGGAGGGTAGGTGAGAAACGGGGGGAGGGTGCGGTGGCGGGGAGATCGCTACGCTGGTAGGCGTGACGATGCGTGTGACGAACTTGACGGTGGCGTTTGACTCGCGGGTGGTGCTGCGCGGGGTGAACGCGGCATTTGGGGAGGGGACGTTTACGGTGGTGCTGGGGCCGAACGGCGTGGGGAAGACGACGCTGCTGCGGGCGATGGTGGGCGCGCGGGGGGCGACGTCTGGGGAGGTGGAACTGTGCGGGAGGCCGCTGGGGGGGTACGGCGGGCGGGAGCGGGCGACGAGGCTGGCGTACGTGCCGCAGCGGTCGGTGGTGGAGTTTGGGTTTACGGTGGCGGCGGTTGTGGGGCTGGGGCGGTATGGGCAAGCGGGCGTAGAAGCAGGGGTCGTTGAGGGGGCGATGAAGGCGGTGGGGATGGAGGCGCTGGGGGGACGGGTGTTTAGCGAACTGAGCGTGGGGCAACAGCAGCGGGCGACCGTTGCGCGGGCGTTGGCGCAGCTTGGGTTGGGAGTGGCTGGGGGGGAGGCGCGGGGGAAGGTACTGCTGGCGGATGAGCCGGTGGCGTCGCTGGATCCGGCCCAGGCGATGGGGGTGCTGGAGTTGCTGAGGGCGTTGGCAGACCGGGGGTTGTGCGTGGTGGCGGTGGTGCACGACCTTACGGTGGCGATGCGGTATGCGGATCGGGCGCTGGTGCTGAACGGGGAGGGGGGCGTGGAGGCGGACGGGTCGATTGGGGATGTGGTGGGGTCGAAGGTGCTGGACCGGGTATACGGGGTGCGGCTGGAGGCACCGGGGCCGGGGGATGTGGTGCTGGTGCCCCGGCGCGGGCCGGTCGCGGAGGAGCGGCGGGGCTGATACGCTTGGGGTGATGTACCTCGCGCAGAACATTCCGAGCTGGATCAACGGCGGCACCGTGAAGATCGTCTTTTGGGTGCTGGTGATCGGCGCGATCGCGGTGAGCAAGATCGTGAAGGCCGCGAAGGAGCAGGCGGAGCTTCGTCGGCAGATGGAGATGGCGAAGCGGGCGGAGGACGAGGCGTTGCGGCTCGGTCGGCCGTTGCCGGGGTCAGTGCAGGAGCGGCCGGCGGCGGTGGCGGTGGGACGGCCGGTGCTGGCGGATACATCGAACAAGTCGGCGTCGCAGCGGCTGGAGGAGTTGGCGGCGCAGCGGCGGGCGCAGATTGAAGAGTTGAGGCGGCAGCGGGCGGCGAGTGCGCAGCAGGGGGCGCCATCGACGTCACATCAGCCGCCGCGAGTGCAGGTCCAGCAGCAGCCGCAGAGGTCGCCGGCGCGGAGTGCACCGGCACCGATGCCAGCGCGGCAGACGACGTCGGCACCGGGTCCGGTGGGTCAGCCGTTTGGGAAGACGCAGACAACGCGTGGGTCGGCGCGGCCGTTGGAGAAGCCACAGAAGGCGCAGAAGCAGCAGAAGCCGCCGCAGGCGCGGCCGGTGCAACAACCGGTTCAGCAGCAGCGGCCCGTCGCGCGGGCGGAGGCGG
>JBEIUO010000497.1:0-3081 GCA_040374335.1 Phycisphaeraceae bacterium | reverse complement strand
GGTGCCATACGTCAGCTCATGTTGGGAAACTTGAAATCCTGGATGACCTGCACGTTGTCGTCAGCAAGGCCGCAGATCTCGCCGATGCGCAGGCCAGTCTTGGGGAGGAGGGTCAGGATGGTACGGCTCGGCTCGGGCAGTTCATCCACGAGGGTGTGGTAGACCGCGAGCAGTTCCGGCGACAGGGCATGGCGGAAGGCTGTCGGGCGCCCCTTCGCCTTCGGGAGGAGAGACTTCACCTCCTCCTCTGTGTATCCATGCTCGCTCATGAGCAGGTGCTTGATCGCAGCCCGATACGGCAGGACCGTACCGATCGGCGTTCGGGCGTTCAGGCGGCGCTTCAGCCACTCGACAGGCTCTTCTCCCGATCGCTCCACGATGGCCAGGTACTGCACGCGCGTGGAGGGAAGGAGCTGCTGCTGCTTTAGGTGAGACTGAAGTGCTCCCATGCCTAGCGTGCCACCGAGGGGAACCGACGTCCCGGATTGGGGTTCGCGAACACCCCACGGGCTACACCCTGGAGTGCAGAGAATGTAATCAGCGCGACGCCCAAAGACGCGATGGTCAGCGCGTTCTTGCGCACGAACTCGTCTACGTCAGAAGCCGTTCCGCTATCGGGGAAGCCGCCACCACCGGCACCCGTGGCGAGAAGGAGCTTCCCGTCTTCGGTCAGGTAGTCCTTGATGTGCTTGCTGTGATTGAGGCCCACGTGGACGTGCGTGGGCATCTTGGCGTTGGTGGGGTGGGCGATGATCGAGCCCACGTAGTCCCCCGCCTTGATGATTTGGCCTTTGGTGAGCGGCGTCTTGATGTGGGTGTAGAACACATCAGGGGCCCCGTCCGCGGACTTGACCTGCACCATGTCGCCGTAGACCACGGTCTTCGCAGACTGCACCATCAGGCGGACGGCCGAGACTGTCCCGTTGGTCAGGGAGTAGACCGGCGTTCCTGCTGGAGCGAAGATGTCCCAAGCGTTGTCGGACTGCCAGTTCCCGAGGGGACGAGAGCGGTGGCCCGACGGGCCAGAGATGTACGTGCCGGCCCAGCTTGGCGTGACGGAGTCGAAGATGCGCTTCGAGCTCTGACGAATGTTCATGCTCATGCGCGCACCGAACGGCGACCTGCCGTGAAACTGAGGATCATGATGCTCCCGCCCAGGGCTGCGAAGATGAGGCCCTTGTTCTTCGACGCCAGTTCCTTCACCTTCGCCGTCGCGAGCTCGAGCAGGTAGGGCTCAGGGTCGGTCTTAGTGCCGCCTCGATAGGGGCGACCGCGCCAGACCTCGAAGTGAAGGTGAGGTCCAGTGGAGAGTCCTGCACCGCGCGCCCCCTTGGCCCCGCCAGAGAGACCAACCATGCCACCTGCCTGAAGGACATCCCCTACTTTCACCTTGATGTCGGACAGGTGGAGGTACCTCGTCCAGGTGCCGTTGTCGGGATGCTCGACCTCTACGTAGTGGCCCGCATCCTTGTGATCGAAGACGACCGTTCCGACCTTGCCGGGAAGGACGGTCATCACAGGGGTACCCACGGGCGCGGGGATGTCGATGGCGCCGTGAGAGGCCTGGTTGCGGGTGGTGCCCCCGACCGTGATGACACGAGGCCCGAAGCCCGAGGAGATGTTGCTGAACTTCTCGGGGAGGGGCCATACCTTAGTGGATTGAGCCATGTATTTTTCACTCCCCCAGAAAAGTTGGTCTTGGGGTGACCCCGTACTTGAGAGACTGAACTGTGCAGGAGTCATACCTTATGGGGCAACCCCACAAGGTTTCCGCCAGCGCATCCGCCCTTCTCTCCCCTCCAATCCTAAAACTAAGGGGGTCTACACTAAGGCGCTCACAAACTTGTGGTACCTTAGTGGCCTGCAAGTCCATCGCGTGTCCAAACTCATGCCGCATGATCGCCTCGGCTCGATCCTTAGTGGCTTCCAACATTCTTGGGGCCACTAAGATTAAACCGCACTTCCCGTCCGTGCCCATCTCGTGGGAGAACTTCGGTTCCATGTAGAACGCGTAGTTCCTCTCCTTCGGGTACAGGCCCGCAGGGCCGATACCAAAGGCGATGACGAGCCGGCCACACGAACGTTCTACGTCCGCGTGCAGCCGCTTGAACAGGTCGGTGAGATCCTGTCGGTACACCCAATCACCCCTTGGGGGCCAGGCTCGCAATGGCGATGCTGCCCAGGGCGAGTGCTGTGATCGCCAGGATGCTCAGGCGAAGGTCGGACGTCTTCTTGTCCGCAGCCGACTCCTCCGCCGCCCCGTACATGTTCGCGGGACGGGGCATCTGGACTTCGTGCCGACTCCACACGTTGCAGGGCGCCTGCCACTTCAGACCGAACTGGTGCCACGGATCCTGAATCTTGGAGAAGCTCAGGTTCGTGGGCGGGTTCGGCTTCACCTTCGGCATGTTGATAGGCACGCTCGTTGTTGAAGGAGCGAACTGCGCGGTTCCGCGGTCGAACAGGAAGGGGTTCGGAGCCCGTCCGATCGACATGAGCTCCCGACCCTGAGGCAGGGGCTCGTAGTCGGGGAGATTGAAGGGGCGGAACTTGCAGGGTGCGTAGCTCATGCCGTGAGTCTACGCGTTCCTGAGGCTCAAGTCAGCCTTGATAGGCCCTCAGCGGTTCGGGGCCGGAAGCGGGATCGACCAAATGTAGATGTTGGCCTGAACCGCCTCGAAGACCTCTACGCCCAGGACCCAGCCCGCACGGAGCGTCAGCCACTCTGTGTCGAGATCCTGAAGGTACGTCGTCTCGTTCATGCGCAGCGGGATGACCTTCGAGATGTTCTGTCGAGTTCCCTGACAGACCGTGAAGATCTGGAACCCGCTCGTCTCCGTGGAAGGAGAGCCGCCGAAGGCGAAAGCGTTCACTACGCGGATGTCACGCGTGAGGGGGATGGTGAACACCCCCACCTGCGGGCTGGGGGTGACGAGTTCGATGAGTGCAGGGGCTTTGAAGCGAAGGGTGTTCATGTCCCTACGCTAACTCGCTAGACGCTGAACTGCTGCAGGTACACGATGACGTTGCCGGTGACGGCCGCACCCGCAGCGTTGGTGATGAGCTGGATGTTGTCGCCGC
>JBEIUO010000752.1:0-1912 GCA_040374335.1 Phycisphaeraceae bacterium | reverse complement strand
CGTGGAAATCCCCGACATCGTCCGCCGCACCATCCGCGAGATCGGGTACACCTCGGCGGAGATGCGGTTTGATGCCGACAGCTGCGCCGTGGTCGTCGCCCTGAACAAGCAGTCCCCGGACATCGCCATGGGCGTGGACCGCGAAGGCGCGGGCGACCAGGGCATGATGTTCGGGTACGCCTGCAAGGAAACCCCGGAGTTGATGCCGCTCCCGATCCAGCTCGCGCACCGCCTCGTCGAGCAGCAGGCGACCGTCCGCCGCTCAGGCACCGTCCCCGGCCTGCGGCCCGATGCCAAGAGCCAGGTCACCGTTGAGTACGAGAACGGCAAGCCCGTCCGCGTGGACACCGTCGTCCTCTCGACGCAGCACGACCCGATGTGGAACGATCGCCAGGGCGAGCTCAAGAAGCAGATCACCGAGTTCGTCCTCAAGCCCGTGCTCGGCGAGTGGTGGAACCCCGGCATCACCGTGCACGTGAACCCCACCGGCCGCTTCGAAATCGGCGGGCCACACGGCGACACCGGCCTCACCGGCCGCAAGATCATCGTCGACACCTACGGCGGCATGGGCCGTCACGGCGGCGGCGCCTTCTCCGGCAAAGACCCGACCAAGGTCGACCGTTCCGCGGCATACATGGCCCGGTACATCGCCAAGAACGTGGTCGCCGCCGGCCTCGCAGACCGCTGCGAAATCCAGCTCTCGTACGCCATCGGCGTCGCCGAACCCACCAGCGTCTTTGTGGATTGCTTCGGGACGGCCAAGGCCGACGAAGGGAAAATCTCCAAGGCCATCCGCGAGACCTTCCGCCTGACGCCGCGGGCCATCATCGAGACCCTGAACCTGCGGACGCCGATCTACTCGCCGACGGCCAAGCACGGCCACTTCGGCCGCGTGCCGGGCACGATCTCGGTCGGGAACAAGAAGTACGACACCTTCACCTGGGAGAAGACCGACAAGGCGGATGCGCTCAAGAAGCTCTGCCTCTGATCGGATCGCCGAATGCCAGTTCAAGGGCCCCTCACGGGGCCTTTTTCATGCGCGATACAGGCCGCGTTCCATGATGAATGCACGGACGTCGTCGTCAAGCCAATCCGCGGGCACCGCATCGACGCCCCGCGTACGGATCGTGTCTCGAATCCGTGTCGAACTCACGTCCACCAGCCGCGTCCCCACGCTCCGCGCCCGCCAGGCCTCAATCTCGGCCTCGCTCCATGCACCGGACGCGCGGAGTGCCGCGGCGAGTTCGTCGGGGGTGCCGATGGGGGGACGCAGCAGAACGAGGGGCTCCGCGAGGCGGAGGATCTCGGACCACTCGCGCCAGCGGTGAAACGCCGCGGCTTGATCGGCCCCGATGACGAGCCGAAGAGTGGCGGCGGGAGCGACGAGTTGAGCGCGGCGGAGGGTGTCGACGGTGAAACTAGCCTGGCCCCGGTCGATTTCGTCGGTCCAGACGGCGAGGCCAGTGGTACCGGAGCGGGTGAGGCGGCCGACGGCCAGGGTGAGCATCCCGGCGCGGTCGCGAGGGGGGGTTCGGGCAAGGCCGTTCTTGAAAGGGGAGGCCGCGGCAGGGACGAACAGGACCGCGGCCCCAGGGAAGAGGCGATCCCGAAGTTCAACGGGGAGCGAGAGATGCGCGACATGCGGGGGGTCGAAGCTGCCCCCGACAAGCAGAACCACCCGCGAATCCGCGGGGAGTGGCCAAGGAGTTGGGGGAGGCTGGTTCATGGGGGGAGAGAACGGCCGGCGACGGGGATATAGCTGGCGTCCAAAGACGGCCCCGTCGTCTAGCCTGGTCCAGGACACTACCCTTTCACGGTAGTGACATGGGTTCGAATCCCATCGGGGTCATTGCCCCCGCCTCGGCGGGGGTTTTTCGTGCGCCGGGCGAAGCATGTGCGGCGGCGGAGGCGT
>JBEIUO010000280.1:0-4606 GCA_040374335.1 Phycisphaeraceae bacterium | reverse complement strand
CCTGCTCTTTGTCGTCTACTCCGTGATGCCCAACACCCGCGTGCAGTGGATGCCCGCTCTGGTGGGGGCGATCTTCGCGGGTGTCCTGTGGGAATCCGGGAAGTGGGGCTTCCGGGAGTATGTCTCGTTCTCCACTGGGTACGCGCGGCTGTACGGCTCCATCGGGCTGGTGCCGCTCTTTCTGCTTTGGATCTACCTGACGTGGATGATCGTGCTGCTCGGGCTTCAGATCGCCCACTCCCTGCAGACGTACCGGCTCGCGACGGCGAAGGGTGTGAACGAGGCGGTGCTGCAGACCCTGGGCCTGCTTGAGGACAAGCGACCGGTCCGGCGGGTGCGCATTGTCGACCCCGCGTCGATTCTCCTTGTGACGGTCGCCGTTGCCCGCCGCTTCGAGGCCGGGAAAGCCGCCGATACCCCCGGCATCGCGATCGATTGCGGGATCGATGAGTCGGTCGTCGCCGAGATGCTCGAGGCCCTCGCGGGCGCGGGCGTGCTGAACCGTGTGACCGATGGCGACCGAGAGGGGGGGTACGCCCTTGCCAGACCCCCGGAACGCATCCCCGTTGGCGACATCCTCACCCTCGGTGAGCACATGGCCGGGAAGGAGCGGGGGGTCAACCCCGAGTACCTCGCCGAACTCTCCCGCGTCAGGCTCACCCTGCTGGCCAACCGCAGCGTGGGAGAACTCCTGGGGCGGCCCGCCCCCGCGCCGCAGAAGTCCCCGGACCCTGCCCCGCAGACTCCCTCCCCGGCCTAACCTCTCCTTATGAGAAGACTTGGCTGCGCGCTGCTGGCGGTGTTGGGGATTGCCCTGGTAACCCTCCCGGGGTGTTACCGCACCGAGACGACCCGGACCGGGGCGATGGGGTCCAGCGGCGGGATCGCCGGTGACTATGACGAGACTCTTCAGAATCGCGCGCCCACCTTTGTTCCGAACAAGAGAAGCCGGGTCTGGTGACTCGTCCCCCCGGCTAGAATCGGCCCCTACGCCTTTGCTCTGGAGTTCCCATGGGTCTTGAATCTGCACTCCCGGTCGATGGATTCCTCACGACGCAGCTGCGTCGGGTGATCAACTGGTCGCGGCGCTCGAGCCTGTGGCCGATGCCCTTCGCCACCGCATGCTGCGGCATCGAACTCATGGCCACCGCGTGCTCGCGGTACGACCTTGCTCGGTTCGGTGCGGAGGTCATGCGATTCAGCCCGCGCCAGGCGGATCTTCTGATCGTCGCCGGTCGCGTGGCTGTGAAGACCATGCCTGTCCTCCAGCGGATCTACGAGCAGATGCCCGAGCCCAAGTGGGTCATCTCGATGGGCGCGTGCGCGTCCACCGGCGGTGTCTTCGATACCTACGCAGTCGTGCAGGGGTGCGATCAGTTCATCCCCGTTGACGTCTACATCCCCGGCTGCCCCCCTCGCCCGGAGCAGCTCATCGAGGGTGTTATGGCCATCCAGCGCCACATCGACGAAGAAGGGCTCCCCCCGGCCGGCGGCAAGCGAGCGCCCCTCGGGATCACCATCCAGCCCACCCACGTCGTGCGCCCACAGCCGCTCGGTATCTCCGCCGGCACCTGATCGGCTCTACCCGTGCCGAACATCCTGACCATCTCATCGCCGGACGAGCCCGCCCTCGTCCACTACCGTGGTCTCGTCGACCCGCAGCGCCAGGCCCGCGAGATCCGCGGGGAACTCTCGCACTTCATCGCCGAAGGCCAGTTGGTCGTCGAGAATCTGATCGACTCCGACATTGAGCTTCACAGTCTGCTGATGACGCCGGAGCGGGCCGAGCTCATGGCCCCCGTTCTTGCCCGAGTGCGCGCACCCGTGTACGTCGCCGCATCCCCGATCCTCCAAGAGATCGCGGGCTTCGAGTTCCACCGCGGGGTACTCGCGTGCGGCGTACGCCCGCCCGCGCGCGACTGCTGGGAACGCGTCCGCGGCGCCCGCGTGATCGTCGCGCTCGAGCAGGTTTCCAATCCGGACAATGTCGGGGGCTTGCTCCGCTCCCTCGCTGGCCTCGCCGGAGCTTCCGGTGCCATGCTGCTCGGTCCCGGGTGTTCAGACCCCCTCTACCGCAAGTGCGTCCGGGTCTCGATGGGGCACGTCTTCCGACTCCCCTGGGCCATGGTCGATGACCTCCACGCCTCCGTGCGATCCCTCCAAGACGCTGGCGCGGCAGTCCTGGCCACAACCCCTGATCCCGATGCCGAAGACCTGCGGCGGCTTGGGCCTCTTCCGGACCGGGTGGTCTTGCTCGTGGGGGCCGAGGGGCCGGGGTTGACACCGAACATGATGCAAACGGCGTGCCGGAAGGTGCGGATCCCGATGTGCCCAGGGGTTGATTCCCTGAACGTGGGCGTCGCGGGGGCGATCGTGCTGGATCGCGTGATCGAGCGGCTTGGGGGCGAACCGATCCCGATCTCGGGAGTCTGACATGGGTACGGGCTTCTCGCCCGCGGATCGGATATGTTTTGCGGCCCGGCAGAACCGTCGGACGAACGCGAAGGAAGTCGAATCATGAACAGAGTGTGTGCAGCGGTATTGGTTGGATGCGGTCTCGCGGCGAGCTCGTTTGCGCAGGGGCCCAATGTGCTCCGCGAAGGCGAAGGCACGCGACGGGCCGAGCTGACCGCCATGGAGCTGCAGCCCTTCGCCGCCGATGCGCTCGGGAAGCTGAGTTCATGGCAGAACGGTGATGCCCTCACCGCCGACGCCATCGCGGGCAAGCCCGTGCTGTTCTGCACCTGGGGCGACTGGTACCAGCCCAGCAAGCGGGCTGTGACCATCGGCACCAAGATGGCGGAGAAGTTCGGCAAGGATGGCCTCGTTGTGGTCATGGTTCACCACGAACGGGGCTGGGATGCAGCGAAGAAGCCCACCGCTCCCGCTGGTTCGACCATGCTGGTGGCCCACGATGCCGCCGGCGAGTTCCGCAAGGCACTCAAGGTGGATCAGGACCCGGACTTCTACCTCGTCGACCGCGCCGGGCAGATGCGATACGCCGACATCCAGATCGACTCCGTGGAGGCCGCGGTGGCCGAACTGGTCGCCGAGAAGCAGGACGCGGCGGCGTCCCTGAAGTCTCGCCTCGCCAACTCGGCCGCGGAGGAAGAGCGCGAGCGGCTGAAGTCTGAGGCGTTGAAGGGGAGCGTGAAGTTCACCGCGATCCCCGAGCAGGACTTCCCGATTCCTTCCGCCGAGGACTACCGCAAGGTGGAATGGCCCCCGCTTCCCAAAGACCCGAACCAGCCCAACTCCGGACAGGCTGTGTTGCCGAAGCTGATCCAGTTCCCCGACTCCAACTGGTTCCCCGCCAAACCCGAAATGAAGGGTCGCGCGGTCGTCGTGTACTTCTGGAGCCCACTCCTTGAGTGGACGTATCGCGACCTGCTCGGTGCAGCCGACCAGATCGCCGTTGCGTTCGGACGCGACGTCGTGGTCGTCGGGGTCGCGATGGACTTCTCCGACATCAACGGTTCCAAGATCAAGGACGAGGACAAGGACTTCAACAAGTTCGTCAAGAAGGTCGAGACGATCTACGCGGCGAAGAAGCTGAGCTCAAACCACGTCCTCGTCGCCGAAAACGGCTCGGCCATCCTTCGTACCTTCACCGCCGACCCCGAGATTCTCTTCCCCTACAGAACAATCGCCAGCAGCAACCTCGAGGCGAGGTGGTGGCCCATCAAGAGCGAAGACGGTCAGGTGAATCTGGTCACCATGAACTTCTACGCCGCGCTCCGCAAGATCATCGAACTCGACCCCGCGATCCAGCGCCGGCAGAAGGCCGAGGAAGCGTACATCAAGGCCCAGACCAAGTGAGCCCGGAGCGAGGCGGCACTCCCTTTCCGCCCCTCTTCGACGTCGTCCTCCACCAGCCCGAGATCCCGAACAACACCGGGAACATCGGCCGCACCTGCGTCGCCGCCGGCTGTAGCCTCGACCTGATCCACCCCTTGGGTTTCGAACTCTCCGAAAAAGCCTGCCGCCGCGCGGGCCTTGACTACTGGCCCAGGCTCACGGTCCGTGAGCACGCCGACTGGCCCGCCTACGTCGCCGCCCGTCGCCCCCCGAGACTCTGGCTGTTCACCACCAAGTCGCGGCACAGCCTCTTCGATGTCGAACACCAGCGCGGGGATGCGCTCGTCTTCGGAAAAGAAACCGCCGGCCTCCCCGATTCCTTGCTCGCCGAGTACCCCGACTCCCTCGTCACCCTGCCCATGGCCCCCGACGAACGTTCCCTCAACCTCGCCACCGCCGTGTGCGCGGCGGTCTACGAAGGAATCCGCCAACTCATCTCCCGTCGCGAACTCGGCTTAGACGCGCAGGGGCGACTCGACCTCCCTCGGACGAGATAACTGTGAAGCGGACGCAAAAATGTGATCGGACGCGCGAACATTGCCGAGGGCTCGCCAGTAGAACTGATGACGCCGCCTGACCCTCGGTGTGAACGACTCTGAATCTCCTCTCTCTCAGTGTGCCGCGCTCGTCCGAGCGCGGTACACTGTTTTTGAGGCAAACGGATCGGACACCCCAAGATGCTGGAGTGTGCGGATGGATAACCGCAAGAAGACGCGAGTGACAAGGTGGGTGGTGGCGGGCGCAACGG
>JBEIUO010000175.1:0-5879 GCA_040374335.1 Phycisphaeraceae bacterium | reverse complement strand
GGAGCCGGTCCACCAGATGTTGCGCGGGACGACGCCCTCGAGCATCACCATGCTCATGTCGGTCTGCGCGGTGGTGAGGACGTAGGACGAGCGTGTGCTGCGGGGGACGGAGCCCATGGAGGGCGCGACGCCGTTGCACGAGGGGGTCTGGAAGAACCAGTAGACCTCGAGGGAGTTAAGCGCGCCGGTGTTGTCCTGCATGCAGTGCAGGGCGGTCATGAAGTACGGCGTGAGGTCGCTGCTGGTGTTGTTCAGCATAGAGCCGCTGCACTTCCAGAAGCCGCCGTTGAGCTGGAAACTCATGCGGCCGACGCAGTTTCGCACGTCGTTCCACGCGGGGAAGCAGGAGACGTCCTGGTGGCAGTTGAGTTCGTTGTCGTTCCAGGGGGAGACTTCGCCGTTCACCGGGTTGCGGTACATGTGACCGACCTGGTCGATGACGAAGTTGAGGTTGAAGGCCTGGTCGGCCACGTTCGCGGGGTAGTAGACCTCGATGCGCGCGGTGTTGCTCCAGCAGGTCCAGGCCCAGAACTCGCCGGTGTTGAGCGGGCCGCGGGAGACGTAGGGATCGGGGAGGTTGTTGGGGAGCGCGGGGTCGTACACGACCATCTGCGCGCCGGCGGGGAGGTTCATCCCGGAGAAGTGCGGACGGACGCCGAAGGCGCTGGGCAGCGTGATGTCCATGACCCAGAGGAGGCCGCCGTCTGCGAGTTCGATCCAGTGGCCCATCGCGGGGTCGAATCCGACGAAGTTGCGGGCGATGCCTTCGCGCAGGGCGCCGTTGGCGAGGGCGTCTTCTTCCACGAGGCGGGTGATGTCGAGGAAGGGGAGTTCCTGCGTGGGCATGGGCGCGGGGAGCGCGACGCCGAGCGTGGCCGAGAGGGGCTGCAACGGCTGCTTGGCGGGTGCGTCCATCTGCCCGCCGGTGCCGGGGGCGCCGATGGCGTGGTCGGGGATGACGCGGTCAACGGCCTTGGGGGCCTGCTGGGCGTACGCGGCGGTACAGATGGTTCCGGCGCAGGCTGCCGCCAGCCATGCGATGGACGTTCGGGGGTGGTTCTTCAATCCTCGCTCCTTTGCGATGGGTCGCGGCACCGACCTGGTGTGCGATCCCGAAGGAGAAGCGACATCGGCGTGAACTACCGGCCAACCGAATCCGGCGCGGGTTCGGCGGGGATGAGGGAGCCCCCGCGGGAGGCCCGGTAAGCGTCGACCATGGCGGCGAGTTCGGTGCGGCGTTTGTTGACGGCTTGTTCGAGGGCGGCGGCTTGCTCGCGGAAGGGCTGGGCGAGTTGGAGGTGGCCCTGGTTTGGCTCGACGGAGTCGCGGTACTCGTAGAAGGCGATGACGCGCTGGATGACGAAGAGGCGCTCGACGCTTGACTTGAAGAGAGGCATCTTGCTCAGCTTCTCGGCGGAGTTGAGGAGCAAGGACTCGGCCTGGACGAACTGGCCGCGACGGGCTTTGGTGAGGGCGATGACGCTGTCCATGACGAGGGCGACGGAGAGGGAGTCGTCGACCTGGGGTCGTTCGGCCTCGAGGCGATCGGTGACGAGGGCGGCTTCGTCGAAGCGTCCGGCGACGAGGAGGGTGCCGGCCAGGGCGGTGGCTCCGTTGAAGCGTTGGAAGGGGAGCATGTCGGGACCGCCGTTGATACCGGCGTCCATGGCGTCGCGGTAGTGGACGGCGGCGGCGTCGAGATTGCCGCGGAGACGGTCGACGTCCCCGAGTACGCCGTGGGCGCGAACGAGGAGGGAGTTGGCGGGGCCGATGCGAGAGGAACGTGCCCCGACGAGTGCGCGGCCGCACCAGTACTCGGCTTCATCGAAGGCACGGAAGCCGAAGTACGCTTCGCCGAGCTGGTGCATGACGTTGGCGGCTTGGAAGGAGTCGGGGCCGTAGAGATGGAGCTGGATCGCGAGTGCCTCTTCGAGGGCGGAAGCCATTCCGGGGAGGTCGCTGAGGAAGCGGTTGGTGGTGC
This sequence comes from Phycisphaeraceae bacterium, assembly GCA_040374335.1. GTDB lineage: Bacteria > Planctomycetota > Phycisphaerae > Phycisphaerales > UBA1924 > JBEIUO01. Next base: position 3,898 of record JBEIUO010000175.1, on the reverse strand, counting down.
CGAGCATCACGAGGAGGCGGGAGACGCGTGGGTGGTAGTTGCCGTAGCGGCGCTTGTGGGCCTCGATGGCGTCGCGGAGGGGCTTGGTGTCGCGCATGCCGGAGTGGAGGCGGCTGGCGTGGCTGGTCATGAGGTCGGCGTACTCGGTGGAGTCGGGGCCGACGATGCGGAGGAGCGCGGTGCGGGCCTGTTCGAAGACTTCTTTGCTTTCGTCGCGTTTGTCCTGATAGAAGAGGACCGAGCTGAGGGTTCGGAGGCTGGAGGCGTAGGTCTTCGCGCCCTGCCCGGTCGTGAAGGGTTGGGTCAGCTCGACGGCCTCGCGGAGCATGGTCTCGGCGAGGGCGAACTTCTCCTCCTGCCACAGGGTGATCGCCAGAGTGCCGAGGATGTCGGCGCGTTCGACGGGGTTGAAACCGGGGCGGGATGAGAGTTCGAGCGCCTTGCGGAGCTGAACGTCGCCGTCGGCGAGGAGGTCGAGGGCGTTGAGGGAGATGCCCAGCGCGTGGCGGGCCATGGCCTCGACGTCGGGTTGACCGCGGAGTTCGCCGCCGTCGAGGAGTGCCACAGCGTCGCGGAGCGTTTCGGCGACGGTGATGTCGCGACCACCGACTTCAGGATCGGCGGAAGAGAGGACGTCGCGGAGGAACTCCGCGGCCTTGTGGGCCTTGACCGCTTCGAGTTCGGCACGCTCGCGTTGCAGCGTTTCTTCGCGGCGGGAGGCCTCGGCAACGGCCTGCGCGGCGCGGGACTCACGCAACGCGACGAGCGATGCCGTGAGGCCGAAGAGGAGCGAACCCACTGTGACGGCGGCGGCGGCGAGCCCGACGCGATGGCGGCTCGCGAACTTGAGCGCGAGATAGGAGCGGGACGGTGGTTTCGCGAGGACGGGCTCGTCGCGGAGGTAGCGTTCGAGATCGTCGCCGAGCGCGGCGGCGGTGTCGTAGCGGCGGGCGCGGTCCTTCTCGAGGCATCGCAGGATGATCCAGTCGAGCTCGCCCCGGAGTTCGCGCACGAGCGAACGGGGCTCGATCCGGCGGGTCGCGGCGATGTCGGCGAGGCGTGAGTCCGTGGCGGAGGTGGCGAGGGAGGAGAGGCGGGTGGACGGACGCGGCGGTTCGTCCTCGCGGAGCGCACGCTCGAGCTCGGCGAACGCGGCGGAGCGGAGGCGTTCGGCGTCGAAGGGGCTGACGCCGGCGAGCATTTCGTAGAGGACGACGCCGAGGGAGTAGATGTCGCTGCGGGTGTCGATGTCAGGGGCGGCGCCGGCCTGCTCGGGGCTCATGTATTCGGGGGTGCCGATCATCTGGCGCGCGGCGGTGAAGGCGGCGCGTGCCGCGGCGACGTGCTCGACGGCTTTGGCGATGCCGAAGTCGATGATGCGGGCGGAGGGGCGGCCGTCCTGCATGGAGGCGAGGATGTTGGCGGGCTTAAGGTCGCGGTGGATGAGGCCTTTGACGTGGGCGTGCTGGAGTGCGCGGCAGATCTGGATGGTGAGGTGAATGCGGTCGTGGAGGGAGAGGCGGTGGCGGTCGCAGAACGCGACGAGTGGTTCGCCGTCGACGAACTCCATGACGAAGTACGGCGTGTTGTCGCTGGTGGCACCGGCGTCCAGGACCTTGGCGATGCCGGGGTGTTCCATCATCGCGAGCGCGCGGCGTTCGGTGTCGAAGCGTGCGACGATCTGGGGCGTGGCCATTCCGGCGCGGAGGAGCTTGATGGCCACGCGTCGCTTGATGGGTTCTTCCTGCGTGGCTTCGAAGACGACGCCGAAGCCTCCGGCGCCCACGCAGCGGCCGATGGAGTAGGGGCCGATGCGGGTGCCCTCTCGGGCGAGTTCGGCGGCGGAGGGGGAGTTGGAGGCTTCGGGAGAGCCGGTGGGTTGGGCGAGAAAGCCTGCGCGGGCGGCCCGGTCGTGGGATGCGACAAGGGCCTTGGCGCGGGCGAGGAGGGCGGCGTCGGTGCCGCAGGCGGTCAGGAGGAACGCGGGGCGTTGGGAGGCGGGGAGTTCGAGGGCCTCACCGACGATGTCGGCGAGGCTCTGGGGGTTCGGGTTGGGTGCTGAATGGTCTGCACGGTCGCTCACGCGTGGTCCTTCGCCTCTGGTCCGTCGGTCGGGGGGTCGGGCGGGGCCTCGTGCTGCATGGCGTCGAAGAGCCAGGCCTTGGCGAACTGCCACCGTCTGCGGACGGTGCGTTCGGAGAGGGCGAGGGCCTTGGCGACCTGCTCTTCGGAGAGCCCGGCGAAGTACCTGAGGCGGACGACTTCGCCCGCCTGAGGGTCTTCCACTTCCAAGCGACAGATGGCGCGATCGACGGCCAGGAAGGCGTCGGGGTCGCCGTCGCGGGCGAGTTCGACGGCGCCGCCCTTGAGGTCTTCGAGCCAGTCGCCCAGTTCGACGCGAGCGGCCCCGCCCCCGCGTTTGGCGCGGTTGCGGGTCTTGGCGTGGTCAATAAGGATGCGGCGCATGCACTGGGCGGCGGCCCGGAAGAAGTGGGCCGAGTCGGCCCAGTCGGATTGGGCGCCCAGCAGGCGGACGTATGCCTCGTGGACGAGGGCGGTGGCCTGGAGGGTGTGGCCGGAGCGTTCTCCGGCGAGGTGGCGGTGGGCCATGGCGCGGAGGGCTTCATAGACGTGCTGGTAGAGAGCCGCGTTGGCGTCGCCGTCGCCGGAAGCGGCGAGTTCGAGCAAGCGGGTGACCGCGCGGGAGTGAGGCGTGGTGGGATCACCGGCCATGGGAGGATTGTATTGGATGGGATGCGGCGTTGGGATGGGACTGGAAATGAAAGACCCCGCGCGAGAGCGCGGGGTCTGTCGTGGTTGGTGTGTGTGAGGCGGGGCCGGGGGTGTTAGCAGCCGGAGTCCCAGCGTTCGAAGAAGAAGATCACGTCGTCACCGTCGACGCCGCCGTCATTGGTGAGGTCGGCGTTGATGATCCCCATGTCCCAGTCGGCGAAGAAGGCGATGACGTCGTCGCCATCGACGCCGCCGTCGTCGTTGTAGTCGCCGGGGCAGGGGTTGGGGGTTTCACCTGCTCCGGCCCAATACCCGCCGGTGAGGGTGAAGGAGCCGCCGGAGAGGGAGGGGCCGGCGTCGGGCTGGCCGATGGTGCCGGAGAGGGTGTATGAGCCACCGGAGGAGGTGCCGCCGCCGCCGTCGATGGTGTACCAGGTGATGGAGTACTGGCCGAGGGCGGGGAAGGCGAGAGAGAGGGAGGCGAGGATGGCGAAGAGTGCGGAACGGGACATATGGAACTCCGGGTGTGTGTGATGAGGTGTCGTCACCTCTAATCACGCGAAATGCGGGGGCGTTCGGACCAGAAAATACCAGAAAGGGGAAAAAAAGCTCGGAAGAAAAGAATAGGTGGGGATCGGGGGGTAGGGGTGGGGGGGCTGGAGGGGTATCGGGAAGGGAAAATCCGAACATAAACAGAACATGGTTATGGATTTGGGCGCTTTGCTACCAAATGGAGGGAGGAACACCTAACCTTGAGGCCCATCGAGACGAGCCGGTCACGGGACCGGTCAATGGGGTATCGAGAGCAACACCATTCACTGAATGAGGGCCGGCGCGTGAAGATCAAGACCGACGAAATCGCGAGCGTGATCAAGCAGGAGATCGAGCAGTTCTCGACGGCGCTCGAGGTGTCGGAAGTGGGGCGGGTGGTGGAGGTGGGCGACGGTATTGCCCGCATCTACGGCCTGGGGAACGCGATGGCCGGCGAGCTTCTGGAGTTCCAGACGGCGACGGGCGGCGTGATGGGTCAGGTGTTCAACCTGGAACTCGACACGGTCGGCGCGGTTATCTACGGCGACTACAAGGCGGTGAAGGAAGGGGACACGGTCAAGGCGACGGGTCGTCTGCTGGAAGTTCCGGTGGGCGAGGCGCTGCTGGGTCGCGT
>JBEIUO010000233.1:0-5091 GCA_040374335.1 Phycisphaeraceae bacterium | reverse complement strand
GGTCCCCGAGCAGGACGGGTGCGTGGTGTGCGCGAACTGCCGCGCGGCGTGGCGGGTTGCGCCCGCGCGCCCGCCGACGGCCCCGGAAGTGGAGCGAAGCGCGTCGGAGGGAGATGCGTAAGAGCAGCGATGAACGGCGGCGATACCTACCACCCGGATTCCGGCCAGCACTGCGAGCGGTGCGGGTACTGCGTGGACGGGCTGGCGATCGGGGACGAACTGACGTGCCCTGAATGCGGACAGACTTCTCCGCCGCACGATCTGTGGGTGCCGCGACCCTGGCCGGGGCCGATGGCGATCGGCGTGCGGCTGTGCCTTCCGGCGGTGGTGCTGGCGGGGTTGTTCGTGGGGCTTGGGGCGTTCAGGGTGACCCGCGAAGTCTTGGTCTGGCCGGTGTTGCCGGCGTGGGTCGCGATGGCGGTGGTGGTGGGGGTGGTCTGGCCATGGGCGGAGGCCGGGCGGATGGGGCGGGCGAGCGAACCGCTCCTCACACGCGCGGCGCGGGTTCGGGGGGTCCGCGTGCAGGCGCTCGTTGCATGCCTCACGGCGATCGCGGCGGGGGCGGCGGTGTTTGTCGCGTTGCTCTGAGCGGGCGGTACGATCGGCAAAGTCCGGGCGTTGTGCGCTCGGCGTGGTTGGTGTGGGCGCGGGGTGTGGACGACGCTTGGGGGTTCGGTCGATGAGAGAGACAATGGACTCACCTTTGAATACCAACCAAACCCCGATCGTCGAGCCGCCGAACTCACCGGTGCCGACGGTCGTGCTCTGGGTGCTGTGCGTGCTCAGCTTCGTTGCGGTGGTGGTGTCGAACCAGTTTGCCGGGAAGGCGGCGCCGGAAACGACCGTGGCGGAGATCACGCCACCGGACATGACGAACGAGCTGGTGTTGCAGACGAAGCTTGGGGTGAAGCTCGGGAGCCTCGCGGGACAGCAGGCGCTGTACGCCACGTCGGTGCAAGCCGCGCTGGCGAAGAGCACATCGAACGCTGACCATCTGCGCGGGGCGGTGGCGCTCGCGGAGTTCGCGGGGCCGGAGGCGGGGTTGAAGCAGCTCGAGGCGTTCATGGCGCGCGAGCTGAAGCCGGGAGAGGAAGCGCTCGCGGGGGACGGACAGCTGCTCAAGCAGGTGCTCGGGGATCCGCCTGTGGTGCCTTCGGACGCGGAGATGGTCGGCCTGCGCGAGCGGCACGGATTCTTCGCGGACCTTGCGGTGTCGCGCGGGAAGCCCTCGACGGATCCAGTGCGGGCCCAGCTCGAGTCGGGCGGCTTTCAGATCATCCTGGTTGCGATCTTCGCGGGCGGTGCCGCGCTGCTCGGGTTCTTCGGTGCGATTGCGGGCGTGGTGGTGATGGTGACGCAGGTGACGAAGAAGAACTTCCGCTTCGCGTTCGCCAGGCCAAGCGGAGGTGCGAGCACGCTGTTCTTGGAGGCATTTCTGCTGTTTCTGGGCGGCTTCGCGATCCTGCACATCGGGTTTCCGCTGGTGCTTAGCGCGGCGGGGGTGCTGAAGCCGGGTGTTACGCCGCCGGCGTGGCAGATGGCGGTGACGCTGCTGCTTCAGTGGTCGCTGCTGCTGACGATTTTCTGGCCGCTGGTGCGGGGTGTGTCGTGGGAGCAGTGGAAGCAGGCGACGGGATGGCACACGGGCAAGGGGCTGTGGCGGGAGGTTGGTGCCGCGTTCGTGGGGTATGCCGCGATGCTGCCGTTCCTGGTGCTGGTGATGGTGCTGCTGGCGGTGTACATCATGTGGAGGCAGGCGCAGGACCCGGGTGCGGCGCCGCCTTCGAATCCGGTGGCGGAGATGGTGTCGGCCGCGGGCTGGGTGGAGCTGCTGCTGGTGTTCGCCCTGATGACGGTGTGGGCACCGGTGGTGGAGGAGACGTTCTTCCGCGGGATGCTGTACCGTCACCTGCGGGGGCGGATGGGCGTGCTGCTGGCGACGGTGATCTCGGCGCTGTGGTTCGGCCTCATGCACGGCTACTCGGGCATTCTGCTGATGCCGGTGATCACCATCGGCGCAGGGTTCGCGTTGATGCGAGAGTGGCGCGGGAGTCTGCTCCCCGTCGTGATCGCCCACGCGATCCACAACTTCATTATCGGTTCGCTGGCGATCGGGTTCTTCACCGCGCTCAAGTAGCGGTCACGGCTTCGACTGCGAGTGGATGACCTGCCAGATCGCGTCGATCGCCTTGCGGGTCGAGTCCGCCGAGGTGCAGAGTTCCTTCACGGAGCCCTGGATCTCGACGGACGCCTTGGCCGCTTCGTTGGCGAGCTTCTTCACCTCGGTTGCTACCACGCCGAACCCGCGACCGGCGTCGCCGACGCGCGCGGCCTCGATGGAGGCGTTCAGGCTCAGCAGCGAGGTCTGGTCCGCCAGCTTGTTGATCGCTCGCGACATCTGCTCGATCTTCGAGATCGCGCCCACGAACCCCGTCACCATCTCGCGAACTCGGTTGAAGTCCGCTTCGAGCTCCAGCCGCCGCCTCTCCGCCGCATCGAGCTCGTTGCACTCGCGGTGCATCTGCAGCGTCGCCGCGTTGATCGAATCCGCGGCACGTCGGAACGAGCCCAGCATGCCCTCGAGCAGGACGCGGCGGAAGAACTTCCCCTGACCGGCGAACTCGAGGGAGGCGGTCGCCTCGCGCACGAAGGCGTCGGTCATGTCGAGCATGTGGTTGATGCCGTGGAGAAGCTCGGCCAGCTGCGGCTCCGCGTTGATGTGCAGGATCCGGGCCTCAAGGTCCCCCTGCGAGGCAGCCTTGCACACGCGAACGGCCTCATCGATCCACGCCTGCGTGTCGCGATGAACCGGGGCGCCGCTGATCTGGGTGGCAAAGGTGCTCATCGGGGCTTGGCTCCCGTGAACGCGGGGCGAGTGGCCGTCGCGTCGGGTGTGATCGAGAACACGAACTCGTCGTACGACATCCCCGCTTGCTTCAGCGTGTCGACCAGGACCGGCAACGATGCCGCCCACTGATCACGCGGCAGCACGTGCCGCTTCTCGACCTCCAGCAGCTTCGCGTAGATCGGTTCGATCTTCGCGAGTGCCGATGCCGCGGGAGAGCGGCGGTTGGAGTGGTAGCTGATGATCCGGTGCTGGGCGTCGAAGGTCGGGGTGACGTGCGCGAAGACCCAGTAGTGGTCGCCGCACTTGGCCCGGTTCAGGACGTACGCGAAGACCTCGTTGCCCGAGGCGAGCGTGTCCCAGAGGTACTTGAAGACGCACCGGGGCATCGCGGGGTGGCGCACGATGTTGTGGGCCTTGCCCAGCAACTCTTCCTCGGTGTACCCGGCGATGCGCTGGAAGACGCGGTTGGCGTACGTGATGCGACCCTTGGTGTCGGTCTTGCTCACGATGATCTCGTCGGGCGAGAACGTGCGGGCGCGACCTGTCAGGCGCACGGGATCAGCGATCTTGGTGGCAACACTCATGCGGACGGGTATCGTCCGGAATACCAGCGAGCCAAAGGACTTCTGGATGCGTGAGTAGGAAATTCGCCCCGCCATCGGCTTATCCGGACCCGCACCCGGGCCCCGCGAGGTACCCTATCCGCGTGACCAGCGACCCAACCCCCATCTCCCGGTGCGCCTCGTGCGGGTACGACCTCGCCGCATTGGGCGCGGACGCGGTGTGCCCGGAGTGCGGCCAGACGAACGTCACGGGGTCCGACCCCGAGCTCCTGCGCAACTCGGGGGCCGAGTTCCTCGGTGTTCTCGCGCGCGGTGCGCTGGTGATCGAGCTGGCGTGGGTGCTCAAGGCCGTGCTGAACGCGGGCGGGATGGTGCTGGGGCTGCTGGCGGGCCTCGGGACTGCGCTGCAGCAGTTCAAACTCCCGCTCTCGCTGCCGTGGCTCAAGTATGTGCCCACCCAGCACGCGGCGAATCTGATGTTGACGCCCGGGGCGCTGCTGATCGACGGCGCGGCTCTGGTGGGGTGGTGGATGCTCACGTCGCCGTCACCGGTTGAGGCGGAGGGTGATCAGCGGCGGAGGGCGAGGCGGCTCCTGCGGGTGGTGCTCGCCGTATTCCTCGTGATCGAACTCGGCAAGTTCGTCGGGATGCTGTCGCCGGCGATGAAGACGATGGCCACGCAGGGGTACCGGTTCACCATGGGCACGGTCCCGTGGCCGATCGCGGTGGCCATCGGCATCGGCACCCTCGTCTACGTCGGGATGATGATCGCGCAGTTCTACCTGTCGATGCGGCACATGGAGGATCTCGCCGGCCGCGCGGAGGAACCGGCTCTCGTGCGCGATTGCAAGCGCGGCCTCTGGGCGCTGCCGGCGATCTATGTGCTCGGCACGTGCATGGTGATCGGCCCGTTCGTCGCGAGCCTCGGGTTCATCTGGCTGGTGGGTCGGTTGCGGGTGGTGATCGCCCGGCACCGCGATGCCCCGCGCTTACCCGTCTGATCGTCGCGCCACGCACAGCACGGAGCCACCGATGGGGCTCGGCAGCCGCGGCGTGACCCACTTCTCCGCCTCGAACACGCGACGCAGCACGCCGTTGACCGCCCGCGGGAGCGGTTTGATCTCCGCGCCCGCCGCGACGTTGCCGCCGCCCCGCATTTTCGCGGCGAAGCGTGCGGCGGCCATGAGGGGGAAGAGCGCGACCATCTGGTAGGTGAGCAGGGAGACTTCGAGCCCGGTTCCCTCAATGAGTGCGCGGACCTGGGCGCGGGTGTATCGGCGGAAGTGGTGGTTGGCGACATCGTGCTCGCTCCACATCCACTGGTGTGCGGGGACGGTGATGATCAGCATGCCGCCGGGCGCGAGGAGCGAGGCCAGTCGTGCAACCGCGCCGCGGTCGTCCTCGACGTGCTCGACGACTTCGGAAGAGACGACGAGGTCGAAAGAGGCGTCCGGGAGGGGGATGGCGTCGGGGAGGTGGCCCGCGAGGACGTTCAGCCCCCGCCGCGAGCAGGCGTCGCGAGCGGTCGCGTCCATCTCAACGCCGATCGCGTCGTACTTCGCGGCGAGTTGGGCGAGCAGGCCACCGGTACCGCAGCCGATGTCGGCGACTCGCGCACCGGGCTTGGCGATGCGGTCGATCAGGTGCAGCAGGATGTTGTTCTTAGCGACAAACCACCAG
>JBEIUO010000589.1:0-2702 GCA_040374335.1 Phycisphaeraceae bacterium | reverse complement strand
GCGGCTCGGTGCGTATCCACGACGGGAAGGTGCAGAGCAAGGTCTTCCAGCTTCTGGGGCTTACCCCCGAACAGGCGAAGGAGAAGTTCAGCTTCCTTCTCGAGGCGTTGTCGTACGGTGCGCCGCCGCACGCGGGTATCGCGTTCGGTCTGGACCGGCTGGTGATGAACTTCGTCGGCACGGATAACATTCGGGACGTGATTGCGTTCCCGAAGACGCAGATCGGGTCGGACCTGATGACGCGTGCGCCGAGCTATGTGACGGAGGAACAGCTGCGGGAGTTGTACGTGAAGAACACGGTGGCGACGCCGCCGGCGGGAACACCGGGCAACTCTTAACGATCGGGCAGGGTGAAGTGGTGAGCCGGAGCGAAGGCGTCCGTCGGAAGTGCCGATAGAGGTATGCTCTGGCATTCACCCATGAACCGAAACCTGACCGAACAAACTCCTGCTCCGCCTGTTCCCTTGTTCAACGCGAGCGGCGTTGCGCTGTGGGCGGACGACCCGATGCTGATCGGGCGGATGGCGTTGCGCGCGGAGGTTGGGGCGAGGCTGCTGAACGGGGCGGTGGTGATCGACGGGGAGAACTGGCGGTACCGGTTCGAGCGGCTGGTGGAGTCGATGACGTGGGGGGAGCGGCGGATGTTGCGTGCCGCGGCGGTGGACGCGGGCGGGAGCTTTAACGCGTGGAAGTCGCTGGGGATTGATCCGTTTTTGTATAAGTTGACGACGCACTGGTTTCCGGAGCTGGTGAACAGCCGGTCGCTGACGCCGTTTTACCAGCCGATAGTGCGGGTGGAGACGGGGACGGTGCTGGGGTTTGAGGCGTTGATCCGCGGGACGGTGGATGGGGAGATGAAGGGCGGGGGCGACATCATTGATGCGGCGCGTGCGCACAACGCGTTGTTTCAGTTGGATGAGCAGGCGCGGGTGGCGGCGGTGGCGGCGGGGGTGCCGCAGCTGGAGGCTGGGGAGAAGCTGTTTGTGAACTTCCTGCCGCTGACGATCCGGGATCCGGCGTCGGCGTTTGAGTTGGTGTGGGAGGCGCTACGGAAGGCGAACGCGGATCCGTCGTGCCTGGTGTTTGAGGTGGTGGAGAGCGAGGCGTTCCCGGACATCGCGATGCTGAAGGCGATCGTGAAGGAGATTCGGGCGCGGGGCGCGAAGGTGGCGTTGGATGACTTGGGGACGGGGAACGCGGCGCTTGTGTATGTGGACGAGTTGCTGCCGGATTACATCAAGCTGGCGAAGGGGTTGATCCCGGACTATCCGCATCAGCGCGACTTGCTGCTGGTGCGTGGGTTGGTGGATCACGCGCACCTGCGTGGGATCAAGGTGATCGCGGAGGGGATGGAGACGATCCGCCAGTGGCAGGCGGTGGTGTCTCTGGAAGTGGACTATGTGCAGGGGTGGCTGGTGGGGAAGGCGGACGCGGTGCCGCGGCGGGACTTGGGCGTTGAGCGTTTGCTCGCGGCGTAGTTACTGCACTTCGATTTCCTGAACTTTGCGCCAGCGGCGGCGGGCTTCTGAGAGCTGGCGGAGTTGTTCGCGTACATCGCGGGGCGAGGGGATTCGTTCGAGGCGGACGATGGGCTGTCGTTCGTCGGAGGAGTTGATGACGACGGTGCCGATGCCGATCATGCGGTCCATAGCGGTCTGGTCGACGGCGCTATCGAGGACGCGGTAGAGCTCGACGTCTTCGATGTCGCGGGCGATGATGCCGGTGGAGATGCGGAGGCGTTGGTTGGTGAGGGTGTAGCGGGTGTTCTTGATTTTGAGGTGCAGGAAGATCACGTAGGGGATCGTGATCACGAGGATGCACGAGAGGTACCACCAGAAGATGTTCCAGAGGCTGGGTGTGCCTTCCCAGAGGGTCTGTTCGTCGGTGGGTTCAGAGGCGGGGCGGCTGGGGTTCGCGGAGGGGGCCGGGGCTGAGGGTGTTGAGGTATCGATCTCGGAGCCGGAGACTTTGAGGCCGATGCGAGCGGCGATGGCTTCGGCCTGCGCGGCGGAGTCGGCCTCGACGACTTTCTTCGAGGGGGTTCCGGTGACTTCATCGATGCCGTGGACGATGTAGCGGTTGGCCATGGTGGATCCTTCGGAACGTGGGCGGGGCGGTTTCCGCGGGTGGAGATCAGGATAACGGGTTGGGGGAGATGGAGGGGGAGATGGAGGGGCTGGGGAGGGGGATTGTGTGGCCTGAGGCGGAGTCGCGGAGGCCTTGGATGCACTCGAGGGCGACGGCGGCGATGGCTTCTGGGCGGAGGGTGTGGGTTGGGGGGAGGATGGACTGGGGGACGACTTCGCGGAGCATGGCTGTTTCGACGGCGCCGGGGGCGAGGGAGAAGGCGCGGATGCCGAGGGGTTGGCCGGCGTTGTGGGCGGCGATGGCGGCGACGTTGAGGGCGGCTTTGCTGGCGGCGTAGGCGAAGAGGTTGGGGAAGGGGTCGAGGGTGGCCATGCTGGAGATGTTGACGATGGTGGCTCTGCCGCGGTCGCGGGCGGCGTGTTCGAGGTGTGGCCAAGCGGCGTTGATGAGGGAGACGGGGCCGGCGGCGTTGGCGGCGAACATGGCGGTGATGTCGTCGTGGGAGGCGAGGCCGATGAGGGCGGGGCGGGCGATGGCGGCGTTATTGACGAGGGCGTCGAGGCGGCCGAGGGTGGAGATGACGCGGGCGGGGAGGTCGGCGGCGGCGTGGGGGG
>JBEIUO010000547.1:0-2869 GCA_040374335.1 Phycisphaeraceae bacterium | reverse complement strand
GGCGCCCAGACCTCGGGCGGCAGGTCGGCGCGGGTCAGGATGTTGCCCTTGGCGCGCACCACCATCGACTCGAGGGCGTTGCGCAGCTCGCGCACGTTGCCCGGCCAGTCGTACTGCACCAGCGACACCAGCGCGTCGCGGTCGACCGACTCGACGTCCTTGCCGTGCAGCTTGGCGAAGTGCTTCAGGAAGTGCTCGACCAGCAGCTTGATGTCCGAACGCCGCTCGCGCAGCGCCGGCAGGTCGATGCTGACCACCTTCAGGCGGAAGTAGAGATCCTGGCGGAAGTTGCCCTTCTCGACCTCGGAGGGCAGGTCTCTGTTGCTGGTGGCGACCACGCGGACATCGATGCCAATCGAGGTGCTGGAGCCCACACGCTCGAAGGACCGCTCCTGGAGCACCCGGAGCAGCTTGGCCTGGATCTTCGGTGAGACCTCGGAAACTTCGTCGAGCAGGAGTGTTCCCCCGTCCGCGAGTTCGAAGCGCCCCTTACGGGTGCGATCGGCGCCGGTGAACGCCCCACGCTCGTGACCAAAGAGTTCGCTCTCGAGCAGGGACTCGGAGAGTGCCGCGCAGTTCACCGCAAGGAAAGGTCCACCCCGGCGCGAGCTCATCTCGTGGATCGCGCGGGAAACAACTTCCTTGCCCGAGCCCGACTCGCCGCTCACGAGCACCGTTCCGTGAGAGCCGGCAACCGCCGCGAGCTGCGAGCGAACGCGCTCGAGCGCTGCGCTGCGACCGATCAGACGATCTCCTCCCTTACGATCGGGGACGGCGGTCTCGGTCTTCGCGGCCCGCAGGACCGCGTTCTCCCGCACAAGCCGGCGGTGTTCCGCGGCACGCTTGACGCAGATGATGAGCTCGTCGCCCTCGAACGGTTTCGTGAGGTAGTCGAACGCCCCGAGTTTCATCGCCTTCACGGCTGTCTCGATGGTGCCGAACGCGGTCATGAGAATGACCGGAAGCTCGTCGTCGAGCTGACGAACCTTCTCGAGCAACTCGATGCCGGTCATGTTCGGCATCCGCATGTCCGTCACGATCGCGTCGGGCCGGCGGATGGCGACCTGCGCGAGCGCGGCCTCCCCATCCGGCGCGGAGGCGACCTCGAATCCCGCACGCTCAAGCGTCACGACCACGCCATCCCGCATCATGTCCTTATCATCAACAACGAGCACCATCGCCATCACTGGATCTCCGGGTTGGCCGCGCTTTGTGCCGCGGTGGACGGTTCAATCGGTCGCACGCTCGCGACCTCAATAATCTCGGGGAACACGATCTCCGCAACCGCGCCCCGCGCATCTTCGCGATTCCGCAACGTCACCCGTCCGCCGTGCGCATCGGCGATCCGGTGAACAATCGAAAGACCAAGACCGGTGCCCGCGGCACGGGTCGTAAAGAACGGGTTGAAAAGCCGTTGCACCGCGTCCGCGGGGATCCCCGTTCCCGTGTCTACGACGCGCAGCGCGGAGACAGCGGACTCGGCCCCCTGGGCCCCCACCATCCGTCGGCGTTCGAACGCGAACACCAGCCGATGCCCCACGCCCCCGACCTGAGCCATCGACTCGAACGCGTTGCGCACGATGTTTGACAACGCCTGAATCGCCAGGTGCTGATCGACCGTCGCGGCGGCATCCTCGAGGGCCTCGACCCCCTCCACTGCCACCCGTTCCCATCCCGGAACGCCATCATGGCGGCAGGCCTCGAGCGCCCGCTCGACGAGCGACGCCACGCAGACACGCTCGGGCCTCAGCCGAAACTCCTTCGAGAACGTCAGGACATCGCCGACGATCTGGTCCAGGTTCTTCGCGGCCTCGCCGATCTTGATCGCAAGCTCTCGCTGACGTGGCAGCTCGCTCAGGTCCTGATCCAGCAATCGCGCGTACAGGCGGATGCCCCCGACCGGGTTGCGCACCTCGTGAGCGATCCCCGCCGCCATCTCGCCCAATGCCGCAAGCCTCCTGGATCTCTCGAGGGCCGCGTTCGCCTCGCTGAGTTCCCGGTTGAGCCGGGCCACTTCGCCGCGGAGCGATTCGTGAGACGCCTGCAGCTTGGCCGTCACGGAGTTGAACGAGTCCATGAGCGCGGCGAGGTCTTCGGCCGTCAGCCTCGCCACCTTGGCGGGGAGTTCCGAGGTTGGGTCGGTGGTCATTGTCACGCCTCGCGATCCTGGAGTGTGGGGACCGCCGGTCCGCCGACGCCGTATGCACCGTGAGCGCGACTCGACGCCGCGAGTGCCCTCAACTCCGCCGCGAGTTGGTCTTTGATCACACCGAGCCTCGCGATCTCGCTCCGATCCTCGGCGCCGATGCGGCCTGCATCCTCGGAGATCGCCCGCATGCGTTCGCGCTGCGAGACCGACGCGACGGAGGCGAGCTTGGCGACCCCGGCTTCGGCGTCGGCGAGCTGCGAGACCAACCGCTCGCGTCGATCCATGACATCCGCGAGCACCCCGGCATCGCCACCAGCCACCGCTTCGCGCTGCTGAGCGAGCAACATCCTCAGGTCGGCGAGCAACCGCTCCTCCGTACCGAGGCATTCGTCAAGGTGCTGTGCGTCTGTTCGATTCCGTGTTCCGTGGGTCATCCTGACCTCCGCACGCCTTCCCCGGCGCGGCAACTCCGCCTTCGGTCATTCTCCTCCGCCGGTGCTCGCCAGAGCCCCGAGTTTCACCTGTGAATCCAGCCACCGCTCCCAGTCCTTTCGCGACATCGGCAGCGTCGGGTCGTCCCACACGCTCTCCGGAAGCGACTCGTAGAAACGCTTGGCCCTCGCGTTGGCCGTCTGTGCGCGGTCCAGTTGTCCCTGTGCAACCAGCGAGTTCACGATCTGCATCATCGCGACGAGGGCCGCCGGGTCGCGGGGGTACCGC
>JBEIUO010000585.1:0-2712 GCA_040374335.1 Phycisphaeraceae bacterium | reverse complement strand
ATGGTGCGATGGACATCTTCTGCCGGATTGGCCGCGCTGTGTTGCTGTGGCGCAGCGGCCTCCGCGCAACTGGGCTCCGCGACGATTACCAACTCGCGATACCTGACGACGGCGAACACCGGCCAGTTGAACCTCCAGAGGTTCACGATCGAGGCGTGGATCAAGCCGACCGGCGGTGGGTACGGCAACACGAGCGATGGTGGTGGTGCGACGATCATCGGCAAGCCCTCGCAGGGATTCGGCGGGAGCTACATCGCTTCCTGGACCCTGCAGTACATCCCGACGCTGAACCGCGTCGGCGCGAGTATCACGCACAGTTTTCCGTCGACGGGCACTGGGCTGATCTCGCAGACGGAGGTTCCGCTCGGTGTTGCCACGCACGTTGCGCTCGTGTTCGACGGGACGACACTTAGGCTGTACATCAACGGCGTGCTCGACGCGTCGGCGGTCGCGACCGAGCCGGGCATTTCGCACTTTGATTCCGATCCCATTCTCATCGGCGCTTCGAACTACTGCTGCGGGTATCTTCGGCGATTCGAGGGACAAATCGACAACGTTCGCGTGTGGGACGTTGCGCGAACGGACGCGGAGATCCTCGCGGGAACAGTCTGCCAGTTTCCATCCGGTGCGCACCCGGGGCTCGTCGCGCGGTGGGACTTTGACAACCAGACCAGCGTGGATACGAGCGGCTTTGCTCGGGACGCGTCGTTTCTGGAGGGCGGCGCTTCGTACGGGGACGAACTCGCGGATGCACCGCCGCAGAGCCTCGCGATCGCGGATGTGCTGACCTGTCCGGGCGGCGGCGCCACCATCTCTGTCATCGCGAGGGGAGCGGGTCCGATCTCCTACGCGTGGCAGCGCAACGGGGCGCCGGTCGATCCCGTCGCCAACCCGTCCGCGCTCACCTCGACGCTCGAACTCGCGGATGTGTCCGCGGCGACCGCGGGGACGTATGCCTGTGTGCTGACAAATCCGTGCGGGAGCTCGCTCTCCGACGACGGCGAAGTTCGCATCTGCCCAGCCGACGTGAACTGCTCGAACTCGGTCGATAGCGACGACGTGATCGACTACTTCGGTGCCTGGGATCTCGGCGACCTTTCCGCTGATGCCAACGGCGACGGCGGTGTCGACAGTGACGACGTGATCGAGTTCTTTGGGCGATGGGATGCTGGGTGTTGAAGAGAGGCCATAGGGCTGAGGCCACAGGCCATAAGAAGACATGAGAACCCCGGGCGATGGGCCCGGGGTTTTTGTTTGGCGGCCGGTTTGTCTTACCTTCTGCGGGTGCACGCCGCGCCCAGTACAGCGAGCAGGAGTGTGGCGGGCGCGGGCACTCCCGAGTCGTTCGCGATCGCCCGGGCCTCGAGGTTGACGACGACCCCGTCCACGGACGCGGGGATGTCGAAGCGGAAATCGAAGTTGAAGGCGCCGGGCGAGTTCATGTCGGGTGTGCGCCAGCTCCCGTCGGTTTGGAAGCCCGATTCGAGCGAGGCGAGCAGGTCGGCGATGGTCACCGGCGCGCCGTCTCGCATGAAGCGAACCCCCGGCGCCGCACCGATCGTTGCCAGGTGTGTACTGGTATCGACATCGATCTGTATCAGCGGCTCGGGCTCCTGGCCGTCGACCGAGTATGTGTAGAGGAACGCGGCGCCGCCCCATCCGAGCACCGTGGTGTCCATGCTGTCCAGGATCGGTCCGTCGGCATCGCCACCGAAGGAGAGCCAACCGCCGATCGACCAGTCATCGAGATCGTCGGGCGGGCGAGTGAAGATCCACGGGTCCTTCACGCTGGTGATGGACTGCGTGCGCGTGCCGGCGATCGGCGCGGCGGTGGAGCGTGCGAGCAGACGCATGTTTGCCCGGTAGATCTCGCGCGTGCTGTCGAGGTTGAAGAAGTAGTCGCTCCAGCCGCTGTAGTTCGAGCACGGGTCACCGTCGCGGGTGGTGATTTCGTGGTTTCCGTTGCGGGTTGTGCTCGAGAGCCCTGAGTTGGGCGGCGAGTCTGTGAGTTGCCACTCGTGGTTGAACTCCCAGTGTGCCTGTTGCTGGCGGGTCCAATCGTCGGCGTCGGGGTACGACATCACGTACTGGCCGGTGCGGACGCCTGGGTGGAACGTATGCTTGAAGTTCGGGATGAGTTGACCGGTGGGGCACACCGATGTGTCGCCCGGGTTCCACGTCCACGCGAAGAGCCCACTGTCGCGGCTGGAGTACCACCACGAGTCGTAGTAGGCCTCGGAACTGACCTGAGCCCCGGCACTCGATGCCAAGCAGGCGAGCGTGAGGCAGTGACAACGAAGAGCAACGTTCATGTGATGCGCTCCTCTCTCCGCCTGATGCGCGGTGCGCAGCGGCGGACTCCCGTGCGGGATCATGAGCGGGCGTGGCACGCGAGCGGCGGGAGGACAGGACGCTGCGAGCGGTGCGTTCGGTCCCATCCGGGACTCACATGCCGCGTGTCGCCGCGACACGCTACGCGTCGGATCGTCGCGAGTCCACGGTCAAAGCGAGGCGCGACATGTGATTGTGCACGGGGCATGACTCATTCGGGTCAGCAGGGCGAGGCGGGTTCGTTCGATGTTTGGAGCAGACTTCCTGAATCCCCGGGGTACATGCCGTTCAGAACCCCTGTATCGGGCCTTTCATCCTGGTGGAAACGCGGTACGATCCCCGATACAGGAGTGTCTTCCATGCGCACCGTTTCGTTGTTGT
>JBEIUO010000061.1:0-8279 GCA_040374335.1 Phycisphaeraceae bacterium | reverse complement strand
CTGCGGGCGCAGGGGATCACCGTTGCGAGCGTCGGGTACAGACTAAGCGGACAGGCGATCTTTCCGGCGCAGATCGAGGACGTGAAGGGTGCGGTTCGGTTTCTGCGGGCCAACGCGTCGACGTACAACGTCGACCCCGCGCGGATCGGAGCGTGGGGGAGTTCTGCGGGCGGGCATCTCGCGGCGCTGCTCGCGACGTCGGGCGGAGTGAGTGAACTGGAGGGAGACACGGGTGGAAACCTGGCGCAGTCGAGCGCGATTCAGGCGGCGGCGGACTACTTTGGTCCGACGGACATCCTGAACATGAGTCTGGACGTGACGACACCGCCGGGGAGCGCGATTGACCATGATGCCCCGAACTCGCCGGGGTCGGCGTTGATCGGTTTCAGCCAGACGGGGCAGGGGATCGGCGTGCTGCGCGCGAACCTTGAGAATCCGTTGCCCCCGTTCCCCGAGAAGGCACATCTGGTGCAGTTGGTGAACCCGATCACGCACGTGGATGCGGCGGACCCGGCGATGTACATCGCGCACGGGGATCGCGATGTCGCGGTGCCGAGCTTCCAGAGTGTCCGGCTAAAGAATGCGTTGGATGGCGCGGGGGTCGATGCGACGTTCCGACTCGTCGTCGGAGCGGGGCATGGGGACCTAGGGACGCAGACGAACAACGAGGCGGCGGCATTTCTCGTGGCGCAGTTGGGTGGTGGCGGGACGTGCGTCGCCCCGCAGTTGACCCGTCAGCCGGTACCGGCGCGGACGTGCCCCGACGGGAGCTCGCTTTTCCAGGTGCAGGCGAGCGGCACGCTGCCCGCGTTCACTTGGCAGTGGAGGGCATCGGGGAGCACGGTGTGGCGGACGGTGGTGGAGGGGGCGAACGTGAACCCCGCGAGCGGGCAGGTGTTGTTCACGGCCACGGGGGCGACGGGCGATCGGGTGCAGCTGACAAGCGTGCCGAATGTCTCGGACCAGCGGTCGATCGCCCGACGGGATCTGCGGGCGGTGGTAGCGAACGGCTGCGGCAGCGCGGAGACGGTCGCAGCGTTCTGGGTGGTATGCCCTTCGGACTACACGTGTGACGGATCGACCGACGGGGACGATGTCATCGCGTTCATGGCCGATTGGGACGCCGGGGCGGTCTCGGCGGACTTTAACGGCGACGGGGGCACGGACGGGGACGACGTGGTGGGGTTCTTTGGGAGGTGGGATACGGGCTGCTGAGCGACAGGGGCGGTTTCATCGAAGTGAGTCTGGCGACAAATGATCGACCAGTCGGCTGCAAGGTCTCGACGCTGGCTGGTAAGTCCCTGAGGAACCGCTTGGGACCCGGGAATTCTCCGATGATGGACATCGGCAGGAGAACCGGACCAAACGTATCGAAGAAGGGGACTCAGCATGGCTCGTTCGATCGGCTTGCTTGTCGTGACCGCGATGACCCTCGTGACCGCGGCCGGAGCGGCGTGTGGACAGGCGGTGACGTTTGGCGGTTTGCACCACGAGCCGTTCTTCGGCGCGAGTGTGGCGATTGACCCGGATGGTTCGCTGCGGGTGGGTGACCTTGCCGATCCGGAGGCGGGGGTCGAGGTGGCTTGCCTCACCCGGAGCGGGTTGGGGCTCACGAGCGACTTGAGCGAGTTCTTCAGCTCGCCCGGGGCCAGGCTCCGGCATCGGCACAAGGGCTGGGACGGCACCATCAAGGGCCGCATCGAGATGGTGTGCACCGGGCCGGGCGCGGCGGAGATGGTGTGCGATTACTTGACGTTGGGTGATCCCGCGACAGGCGGCGTGCGGGCGATTCGCTGGGTGGTCCGCGATCGGATCGGCGACATTCTGGCATCGGGCGAGACGCCGGGCCCCGTGATGACCTGCACGGTGTATCCGGGGGGCGGCGGGAGCGGAGGCAGCGACGGCTCGATGCTGTGGAACATGCGGACGCGGCTCAACGAGCTCGAGACTATCATGAAGAACCTCGGCATCCTGGCGCGCTGCGAGAATGGTGTGTTCGTTGTGGACGGGCTGGGGAGCCCGCCGGTTGAGCACGCGGCGTCGATCGAGTTCTTTCCGATTCTCTGCATTACGTCGCCATGCCCGGGGGACTGGACGGATCTCTCGGCTGTGGAGGTGAGTGTCTCCGGGCTGCCGAGCCAGCAGCTCTCGATGCAGCCCCCGGAGCTGGTGAAGCGGGAGCACGGGGGGCTGCTGTGCGGGGAGACGACTCACTTCAGGTCGATGGCCGCGACGGTCTCGGGGCAGTGCTCGGTGGAGGATTTCTGCGACATGCCTCCGCCGGTGGCGTGCGCCCCGGAGGAGACCGCTCTCCGCGTGTCAAACATCGGGTCGAGCGGGCAGGACGGCGTGGAGATCCACTTCGATCGGACGCTGAGCGAGCGGTCGGGCGTGATCCACCGTGACATCGCGGCGTTCTCGGGTGGCGTGAGCATGAGCCTCGAGGAACTGGCTGGGGCCACGGGCGGCGCGGAGCTGACGTGGCGAGGGCCGGGCCGGCCGCGGGGCGGTCATGTCACTGTGCTCAAGATGACCTGCACTCCCAACGGTTCGGCGGGTGGAGTGTTGTACGCGGTGGACGCGACGGCGCAGGGCGCGGCGGTGTGTGTGGTGGACTTTGTCGACGCGCACGGCACCGTCGTGCACACGGCGGAGTTCTCGGCGACCGACCAGTTACTAACGCTGCAGCGGCTCGGCGGCGATTTGCTGATTCACGGCGACTGCACGGTTGACGGTGCGGCGAAGATCGACATCGGGGGCAATGACTGCGTGCTGCCTGATGGCTCGATGCTCCGTGGCGTGCGAACCGCGATCTTCCGGCCGAGTGTTGGCGAGTGGCGCGGCACCAGCTCGATCTCCTCGTGCGATGTTCGGTTTACGAATCTGGCGTCGGCGACGATCCGGGATGTGCGGTGCGACGCGATGACCATCAGCGGCGGCCAGCAGTTCCACGCGGAGGCGGGTTCCTGCGTTACCCAGCAGGACGGAGGACGGGTTTCGGTGCGTCCCTCCTCGACGGGCTCATCGTCGGTCCGCATGATCACCAGCGGTGAGTCGGACGGGGGTGTGCAGCTTGATTTGGCTCAACTCGCGGCATCGGGCGGTGAGATCAAGATCAAGCACAAGGGGTGGGACGGCACGATCAAGGGCCGCCTGCGGTTGTCGAGCCCCCCGGGGACCGGCGTGATCATCGAGGAACACGACCTGACCGGGTCGGGGATCGCGGGCTTTGACTGGCGACTTCGCGGGGTGGATGGTGGGGTGCTCGCGCAGGGGTTCCACGCAGGGGAGGTGATCTCCTGGGCGCTGAGCTCGGCCCCCGGCAACACGTTGAACAAGACGTACGTCTCCGCTCCCGGAGTGGTGGGCCGTTCGGCGGAGCAGGGGTTCTTCGATATCGCCATGAGCGTCGGTGGGCTGGGATCGGTGCCGGTGGCGGGCGTGCACGCGATCGATCTCGATCCGGTCGAGTGCGCCGCGTGCCCACCGTTGTTTACACAGACGCGGAGCGTCGACATTGAAGTAGATGGCGTGCCGGATCTGGTTGTCGCGGGGCTGATCTCCGCGGGGCCCTACCTGTCGAACAGTGACTCGCCTTGGAGGTGTGTCCTGGCAGGCACCGGCAGCAGTCTGGTGACGTCGCCTCCGGCCGATCCCTCGGTACGGCGGGGAATCGTGGTAAGCAACATCGGATCCTCGGGGCTTGACGGTGTGGAGATCAACTGGTTCCAGACGGGGGACAGGCCGACACAGGCGCAGTTCTTCTCTTCGTCGGTCGAGTGCTCGTCCGACGGGTGGGGCGGCGGCGGGGCCGGTGGGAGTTTCGTAAGCTTCGAGTTCCGGGCGCCCAGCGCGGTCGGCGGTCACGTCACGGTTCTCAAGTTGCACGAGACGACCGACGAGGGGTTGCAGTGGTACGCACCCGACTTCAGCAGCCTTGGCGTCACCGGAGTCAGTTGGGCAGCCCTTAATGCAGCGGGCGATCTGACGGATAGCGGTACAAGCCCGAGCGACCTCCGTTTCGGGGTGCCCCGGTGCGACCAGCCGGTGACGGTGCGGTGCGACTCATCCGGTGGCGGCGAACTGGTGCTCTGCCCCTCGAGCTGCGTCCTGCCAGACGGCACGGTGCGAGATGGCGTCAGCCGGATCACCTTTGCTCCTGTCGGTTCGCCACTGGGCAACATCGTGCCGTCGAGCTGCGTGATCACCGGGCGCGACGTGGACGAGATCGTGGTGCACACGATCGGTTACTCCGACTGCCCGGGTGACTTCAACGGCGACGGCGGCGTGGACGGCGACGACGTGATCTCGTTCTTCGGGCTTTGGGATGCCGGCGAACTCGCGGGCGATTTCAACCGCGATGGCAGCGTGGACGGTGACGACGTCATCGTGTTCTTCGAGCGGTGGGACAGCGGCTGCTGAGAGTCCCTGCTGAAATAGGCATTGCAAGCCCCTGGGCCCGGTCCGGGGGCTTTTTCGTGGCCGGACGTTCGTGGCGGAAGGGGGCTTTGGGCGCATCTTGGTACCTACCATTTCCCTCATCCCGTGGCGCTGGCCGCGGGCTCGCCCTTTCAGAGTGACCCCATGATCAGAACCGCACTCTCGTCGCTCGCTCTCCTGCTGGTCGCCACCGGTGCTGCCGCGCAGGCGCAGTGGGCCTATCCCCCCGCGCACACCGTCGACCAGGTCGATGACTACCACGGGACGAAGGTGGCCGACCCGTACCGCTGGCTCGAGGATCCCGACGCGAGCGACTCGCAGAAGTGGATCGAGGCTCAGGTTGCGCTGACCCGTTCGTACCTCGATGCAGTCCCGGAGCGGAAGGCGATCGAGGACCGCATCACGAAGCTCTGGAACTTTGAGAGGTACGGGGCCCCCTCGAAGGAGGGTGGCCGGTACTTCTGGTCGTACAACAGCGGCCTGCAGAACCAGAGCGTGATCTTCACCGCGGACAAGCTCGATGGCGAGTCCCGGGTGTTGCTCGACCCCAACACGCTCAAGGAAGACGGCACGATGGCGCTCGCTGGCATGACGATCAGCGAAGACGGCAAGTACATGGCCTACGGCATCGCGGAGGCGGGCTCGGACTGGAACACGTGGAAGGTCCGCGAGATCGCCACCGGGAAGGACACCGGCGACGTCGTGAACTGGGTGAAGTTCAGCGGCGCCTCCTTCACGAAGGACGGCAGCGGCTTCTTCTACTCCCGCTTTGATGCGCCCAAGGAAGGCGAGAACAAACTCACCGGGAGCAACTACTTCCAGAAGCTCTGCTTCCACAAGCTCGGTACGCCCCAGGATCAGGACGTGCTGGTGTACCACGAGACCGAGGAGTCCAAGAAGGACTGGGGCTTCGGCGGCGGCGTGACCGAGGACGGCAAGTACCTCGTGATCAGCGTCTCGAAGGGGACGGATCCCAAGAACCGCGTGTACGTGAAGGACCTCTCGGCCAGCCAACTCGGCGACAAGAAGGTCATCAAGCTGCTCGATGGCTTTGATGCGAGCTACAACTTCGTCGGCAACGACGGTACCACGATGTACTTCCAGACCGATCTGAACGCCCCCAAGGGCCGACTGATCGCGATCGACCTCGCCAAGCCCGAAGCCAAGAACTGGAAGGAAGTGATCCCGCAGTCCGACGCCACCCTTCAGGGGATCGGCCTGGTCGGGAACATGTTCTTCGCCAACTACCTCCGCGACGCCAAGAGCGAGATCAAGGTGCACGCGATGGACGGGAAGTTCGTTCGCGACGTGCAGCTCCCCGGTATCGGCACCGCGGGCGGCTTCGGTGGCAAGCGTTCTGACACCGAGACGTTCTACTCCTTCGCCGGCTTCACCTCTCCCACCCGCATCTACCGCTACGACGTCGCCTCGGGCAAGAGCACGCTCTTCAAGGAAGCCAAGGTCGCCTTCAACCCCGACGACTACACCACCAAGCAGGTCTTCTACACCAGCAAGGACGGCACCCGGGTCCCCATGTTCATCGTGCACAAGAAGAGCCTCGTGAACGACGGGAGCAACCCCACCCTCCTGTACGGCTACGGTGGCTTCAACATCTCGGTCACCCCCACGTTCTCCGTCACCAACCTCGTCTGGATGGAGATGGGAGGCGTCTTCGCCGTTGCCAACATCCGCGGCGGCGGCGAATACGGTGAAGAGTGGCACCAGGCCGGCACCAAGCTCGTGAAGCAGAACGTCTTCGACGACTTCATCGCCGCCGGCGAGTTCCTGGTCAAGGAGAAGTACACCAGCCCCAAGAAGCTCGCGATCCGCGGCGGCAGCAACGGCGGGCTGCTCGTCGGCGCCTGCATGACGCAGCGGCCCGACCTCTTCGGCGCGTGCCTGCCCGAAGTCGGCGTCCTCGACATGCTCCGCTTCCACAAGTTCACCATCGGACACGCCTGGCGCAGCGACTACGGCGCGGCCGACGGCGAAGGTAGCACCCCCGAGCAGTTCAAGGCCCTCTTCGCTTACTCCCCTCTGCACAACATCAAGCCCGGTACCTGCTACCCTCCCACGATGGTGATGACCGCCGACCACGACGACCGCGTTGTGCCGGCCCACTCCTTCAAGTTCGCCGCGGCATTGCAGGCCGCGATGCCCAAGACCTGCGCGAACCCCGCGCTCATCCGCATCGACGTCCGAGCCGGCCACGGCGCGGGCAAGCCCACCGCCAAGATCATCGAGGAAGCCGCCGACCGCTGGGCGTTCCTCGTGCGGGCACTTGGGATGAAGCCTGAGATGGCGAAGTAAGATCCCCGACAAGGTGATGCAGACCGGCGACCCCGCAACGATGCGGGGTCGCTTTCTTTCCGCAGAGTCGCGTACCCCAGATGGTCGGAGAACCGTCCCGTTCATTTGCTGGAACTTCGCATCGCGTCTTCATGCGGGGCTCCCTGTTTCCGATAACCCTGCCGGGGAATCGCCGCGCCGGTGATTCGGCGCGGCGGGTAGCGATCGGATACGCTTTGCGGGCCCTGGGGTGGAATCGGGGAATGCAGTGAAAGACTGGTTTGTGAAGTGCGTTGCCGGACTTGCCGCGATCGGGCTCGGGCACGCGGCTGCGCTTTCCGCGTACCGGATCACGAGCACGGATCCGTTGGTGCAGACGATCACGGACATCCCCTTGGCCGGGTATGTGGTTGCGAATCCGGCGGTCTCAACCGGCACCGCGCAGCGTGCGGCCATTGGGTTCGATGCGGGCGTGAGCGGTAGTGGGTTCGTGCTGGCGCAGGAACAGTTCAGCCCGGATCCCGTGACGACGACGACGCTGCGTGTTGCGCCCGGCCAGGGGACGGGGTTCCGAACGGGTGACATGGTGCGAATCGCTCGTACCGGAGAGATCGTTTCTGTGGCGGCCGTATTCGGGGACGCGCTGCTCGTCGCGCGCGGGCGGATGGGGACGGCGCCTGCCGCCGTCCAGAACGGTGATCTGCTCACGATCCCTGCGCG
Organism: Phycisphaeraceae bacterium; assembly: GCA_040374335.1. Classification (GTDB taxonomy): domain Bacteria; phylum Planctomycetota; class Phycisphaerae; order Phycisphaerales; family UBA1924; genus JBEIUO01. The sequence continues at coordinate 830 of JBEIUO010000061.1, read as the reverse complement.
GAACACCTCGCTCGTTTGCTGGTACTTCTGCGAGCACCCGACGACCGGCGTGCCCGGGACGGTGTGGGAGTTGGATCAGCGAGCAGTGGGGCTGGAGACCTTCTCGCTCACGCTGACGCGCCAGGTTGGGGGCGCGAGGTTCGAGTCGGAGGTTGCCGGGGCGGCCTCGCTCGGAGTAGATCTTCCCTTCGATCCCTACGGCCGCTGGCTGTTGATCAGCCTGGCCCATGTCAATACCTGGAGCGGTCCAGCCGACGAGTTGTACCTCTCGGTGTTCGACCCATCGAGTGGAACCACGTTCGTCTCGGCACCGACCGAGTTCGCTGTCGCGCGCGGCACGCTGGTGCCAGACATCGCGACCATCGGCGATCGGTTCGCCCGCGGCGTCGGGACAAACCGCACCGCTGCGGGGATTTGCATGCCCGCGATCATGGCGGATGCCGTTGTGGACGGACGCGTCGCCGGTGGCGGCGCATCTACGGTGGCAATGTCCGCGCTCGCGCTGAACACGGGGCTCGCCGGGCAGGTTACGTTCGCAAACTACTCCGCGTGCGTCTGGAGCGCCAACGCCACCGCGGGCGCGCTCTCCGATGGTCCAAACGATTCTCGCGCGGGCATCCGTGATGGCTCGCTCCAGGTGCTCGACCGCAACCGATCGATCCTCTCTGAACGGCACCAGTTCGCGAGCGGCTCGACGATGCGCGGCGGCGTGACGAGCGTGGACCCGTACCGGTTTGGCGTCGGCGGTTTCCGGGTTGCGCGGCCGGCGTACGAAGCGACGATCGGGGCCGGCGCCCTGCCCGCTACTCCGGAGACGTTCGACGCGCTCG
>JBEIUO010000040.1:0-9627 GCA_040374335.1 Phycisphaeraceae bacterium | reverse complement strand
GACCAAAGAGCTCGATGTGATCGATCAGTCCACCATTCTCACCGGTGATCCCGGCACGCTCCAGGCCCTGCCGGAGAGCCCAGGAGTAAGCGGTGAGCTCCTCGAGATTCGCCAACGTGAGAGCGAGCCCGTGGTCGCTGACGAGGAAGAACCAGTTGCCGCCCCACGCGATGTCACCGGTCGCGCGGCGGCGAGTACCCTGCCACTCGAACTCGACCTCGACGCCCGCGCGATACCGATGCGACGCGACGTTCTCGATGGACGCGGAACCATCGGACGCGAGATTGATGGTGACGGCGCCGACAGGAGTCTCCACGAGGTGTGCACCCGGAGCGATGCGATTGAGGTGCGCGAGCGTGGCGGCGAGCCCGAGTGTCCCGTGGCCGCACGCGTTGAGCAGACCGACGTTGTTGAAGAAAATGACGCCGCAGACAGCGGAGGGGAGCGAAGGAGGAACGATGACCGCGCCGACGAGAAAGTCGCTGCCTCGTGGTTCGTTCACGACAGCGCTTCGGAACCAATCAAAACGTTCGCGGAAGACGCGGGCCTGATCCGCGACGGATCCGGGCCCGAAGTCCGGCGCGCCCGCCGTGACGATTCGTGTGGGTTCGCCCTCGGTGTGCGAGTCAATCACGCGGATGTGTTGCACGGGTCAGCAGCTCCACTTGCCGTCAACGACGCGGCGGATTGCGAGAGGGTTGGATGTCTTGAGCTCCGCGGGAAGGAGAAACTCATGAACGGATTGGTACGCCACCGGGCGGCACCACCGTCGGATGGCAAACGCGCCGACAGCAGTGGACTCCGGGCGGTTGCACGCGGGGAACGGCCCGGAGTGAACCATGGCGTCGCAGACCTCCACGCCCGTCGGAACCCCGTTCAGGATCACACGCCCCGCGATGCGTTCGAGCGCGGGCAGCAACTGCGACGCGGCATCACTCTCGTCGGCCCAGAGCGTCGCGGTGAGGCTGCCGCCAACGGCCAGGACGCACGCGGCGAGATCATCGATGTCGCTGCACTCGACCAGAAGCGTGGACGGACCGAAGCACTCTTCGCGGAGACGCGGGGACACACGGAAAACCGTCGACGACACACGGAGGAGCACCGGCCGCTCCGCGGGTTCGGCATCCGGCGAGGGTCCGGCGAGAGGGACCGCGCCCGCGGCGAGCGAGTCGCGTATCGACGCCCGCCACGAATCCCGAACCCTGGGAGTCAGCATGGGCTGCGCGGCTCCGGCCTTCACGAGCGCACCCAGCGACGCCGCAAAGGCTTCGAAGTCAGCCCCCGAGAGTGCGAGGACAACACCAGGGCATGTGCACATCTGGCCGGCTGAGTTGGTGAAGCTCCCATAGAGCTTCGAGGCGATGTCGCTTGCCTTGGATTTCATCGCCGCGGGAAGAACGACCACGGGGTTGACGCTGCCCATCTCGGCAAAGAACGGAATGGGACGAGGACGCCCCGTGGCAATGCGAGCCAGCGCCATGCCGCCCGCGACCGAGCCCGTGAAACCGCCCGCGGCCATCGCGGGGTGGCGAACAAGTTCGGCGCCGACCGCGGAGTCGCGCTGACCCCCGGCGTGTAGGAAACCGAACGTGCCAGACGGGAGTCCTGCCTTTGCTACAGCCTCGGCCAGTTCCCGAGCGACGAGTTCTCCCGTAACCGGGTGCGCACTGTGCCCCTTCACGACCACAGAGCACCCCGCCGCGAGCGCAGATGCCGTGTCACCACCGGCCACCGAGTACGCGAGCGGGAAGTTACTCGCGCCGAACACCGCCACCGGGCCGAGCGGGCGGAGCATGCGGCGGAGGTCGGGTTTGGGAAGCGGCTGGCGCGCCGGATCAGCGGAGTCGATCACGGCTTCGACCCACGATCCCTCTCGGATGATCCCCGCGAACATCCGGAGTTGCCGAACGGTGCGATCTCGCTCACCCGCGATGCGAGCAAGCGGCAGGCCGGTTTCATCAGAGGCCGCCTTCACCAGTGTGTCTCCGAGTGCGGCGATTCCATCGGCGGCGAGGTCGAGCATTCGGGCGCGGGCGGATCGATCGATCTTGGCGAGAAGCACAAACGCTTCGGACGCGGCCTCGCACGCGGTTTCGACGTTGGAAGGCGATGCGGAAACGAACGGCCCAGCGTGGACCGCCGCGCCGGGTGTCCACGCCGGAGAAAACACATCGCCGCCCGGCGCAACAGGGACGCCCCGGACGATCGAGCGACCGACAACAACGCCCGGTGGGGTTTGGGGATGGGAACGCATCGGAGAGTCTCCGTGGGCTAGACGTTGCGGAGCTTGTTGAGGCCGTTCAGCGCGGCGACCTTGTAGCACTCGGCGAGGGTCGGGTAGTTGAAGACGGCGTTGACGAAGTACTCGGCCGAGGCCTTGAAGGCTATGGCACACTGACCGATGTGAACGAGTTCGGTGGCGCCGGTGCCGATGATGTGAACACCCAGGATGGCGTGGCTCTCCTGGTGAATCAGCATCTTGAGCATGCCGATCTCATCGCGAACGAGCTGGCCGCGAGCGATCTCGCTGTACTGGGCGATCCCGGCTTCGTACGGAATCCCCTCCGCGGTAAGTCGCTCCTCCGTCCAGCCCACCATCGAGATCTCGGGAATCGCGTAGATGCCGTACGGCAGCACGTCTTCCATGCTCTCGCATCGCGCGCCGAACATCCGGCAGGCGGCGACGCGCCCCTGGTCCATGCTCGTAGAGGCGAGCGAAGGGAACCCGATGACATCGCCCACGGCGAACACATTGGGGACGGTCGTGCGGAAGTCGGCGTCGACCTTGATTCTGCCGCGAGGATCCGCGGACAGCCCCGCGGCTTCGAGGTTGAGCGAGTCGGTGGCCCCCTGCCGGCCCACGCAGTAAAGCAGACAATCCGCGCGAAGGGTCTTCCCGCTCTCCAAGATCGCTTCAACCATGAGGGCGTTGTCGGACTTTGCACCCTGCGGGGCCTCCACCCGCTTGATGGACACAACCTTCTCACCCAGTCGCATCGTGACGCCGGCCTTGCGGAGGTGGTACTGGAGGGCCTCAATGATCTCCGCGTCGACGAAGTCGAGCAGGCGTGGCCGGCCCTCAATGACAGTGACCTTCACGCCCAGCGCCGCGAGCATGGAGGCGTACTCCGTGCCGATCACGCCGCCACCAACAACGATCATCGAGTGAGGGAGAACCTTGAGACCAAGCAGTTCGTCGGAAGTGATGATGTCGACGTGGTCGAACTCGATGTTCGAGGGACGCGAGGGGTGCGTACCAACGGCGACCGCGACGAAGTCCGCATGAACCGTTTCGGACGAGTGCTCGCCGCGAACTTCCACCTCGTGCGGGCTCTTGAATCGGCCCGTACCACGCAGCAACTCGATGCCGTTGCTCGAAAGGTGCTTCTGAACGAGTTCGATCTCCGCCTTGATCACTTGGCCACAGGCATCCCAGAGATTGGCAAGGGTGGACGAACGCGCGGCACGAGCGATATCCGCCGTGCGGGGCGCAACAGCCGAACACCCTCCTACCGACAAGATGGCCTCTCGGAGGGCCTTGCTCGGGATGGTGCCAGTGTTCACAGCCGCACCCCCGACAACATCGCGGGCTTCGACCATGCAAACCCGCCTGCCGAGCTTGGCGGCCTGGATGGCGCACTTCTGGCCACCGGGCCCGGAACCGATCACGCAGAGATCAAAGTGACGCATAGCCCGAGAAGCGTAGCAGAATCGGAACCCGGTCGTGGGGTCGCGCATCTGACCCCGGTGCCGGCGCGATACGCTTGCCCCGTCGATTCGTGAACCTACAGGGAGACACCCGGATGCAGACTCTTTCGACCGCCGTTGTGATCGCCATTGTTGCCGGGAGCGCGGCGGGCCAGCTTCTGCCGAACACGCCCGCGACGCCTGCCACCACAACTCAGCCCGACGCAACACCCACGGCCGCGAAGCCCGCCGAACCCGGTGTGGAGGTCACCTCAGAGGGCGCCGAACCTCGCAAGCCACTCCGCTACACGCCGACCAAGGGGAGCACCGAGCGGTTCGAGGTCCGGATCTTCACCCGCAACATCATGCGCATGGACAAGCAGGCCGGGCCCAGCGGGCCTACCGCCGAGGTGCGCTACGAGTGCACCCTCGCCGTTCAAGACGTCGATGCCAAAGGCGAAATGGCGGTCAGCATCGTGGTCGACAAGGGCGAGTTGGTGCCCGATGAGACACTCAAGCCCACCGACCGCGACCGGGTATCCCGCGCCGCCATGGCGGTGCAGACCAGTATCGTCAACATCCGCATGGACGCGAGGGGAAACGTCATCTCCTCGGAGGTCGCGAAGGCCCCCGCGGCGTACGCGACGGCGCAGTTCGATGCGCTCAAGGCAGCGCTGACCCAGATCGCCCCGGTGCTCCCGGAGGCCGCCGTCGGCGAAGGTGCATCCTGGAAGTCCCGCGAGAACGAGGTGGTCAACCTCGTCGCCACAGCAAAGACGTCGGACTACACCGCGACAAAGGGCGACAACGGAACAACTAAGTTCGCGATCGAGTTCACCCGCCGAGCCGAGAAACAGATCGTCACCAATCCCAACGCACCGAAGGGCTCAACCATGGAACTGCACTCGCTCCTGGGCGCAGGGTTTGGCGAGAGCACTCGCCGATTCGATCGCGTCTCGCCCTTGGAATCGGAACTAACCATCGAAACAGAACTCGAGTTTACGGTGAAGCAACCGGCAACAGAGAAGATGCAGGCAATCGACCAGGCGTTCGGTCAGAAGATGACCGCCCGAGCAAAGATCAAGTCGCTCGACGCCCGCTGACTTCACGCGAGCGAGTTGCGCACCATCGCGGCGAGCGCGAGTGCGATCCCCACCGGGTCGCCGCTCTTGGGCTCGACGCGAAAGTCCGCTATGCGAAGGTAGATCGGACGGCGGGCCCGCAGCAACTCGTCGACCTCTTCAACCGGATCGCGACCGAGGATCGGCGGACGTCCGGAGGGGCCGTCAGCCACGATACGAGCCCGAATCGTGGCGACCTCAGCGTCGAGAAAGATCACGCGGACCCGTCCGGCAGCCCGCTGAGAAAAGATGAGGGCTTCGACGCCGGGCGCGGTCGGCGTTCCTCCCCCCAAACTGACGACCCGATCATCCCGCACGAGAACTTCACGCAAGGCCCGGCATTCGGCGTCGCGAAAGGCTGGCAGTCCCCGCGAGCGAATCGCCGCGGCCGCGTCCGGCGCGTCTAGAAGTCGAGCGGACTCGGCATCGAGCTCTACGAACGTGAATCCCATCTCGCGGGCGAGCAGCGGACCGATCGTCGACTTGCCCGATGCCCGCATGCCTGTGAGCAGAACATTCATGCAGGGAGCGTACGCAAAAAACAAAGCGGGCGCTCCGTATGGAGCGCCCGCGTATGGGTACGTCTTCGTGAACTCAGGCGCGGGACAGGTACGAGCCGTCCAGCGTCGAAATCTTCAACGTCTCGCCGGTCTTGATGAACGCGGGAACGCGAACCATCAGCCCCGTCTCCATCGTCGCGTCCTTGGTTTGGTTCGTCACGGTCGCGCCCTTCACTTCCGGAGGACAATCCTCGACCGTGAGCTCCACCGACGCCGGGAGTTCGATCGTGATCGGGTTGCCGTCGCTCATGAGCACGATGGTCTTCGCATTCGGCCGGAGGTACTTGAGCGAATCACCCAGCAACGCGGGGTTCAGAACCATCTGCTCGTAGTTCTCGCTGTCCATGAACGTCGCGCCCGACGAGTCCGAGTACAGGTACTCCATCTCCCGGCGATCCATGTCCACAACCTCGATGTCGTCCGAAGAGCTGAGCCGCTTCTCCAAAACGTTCCCCTTCATCACGTCCTTGTAGGTGATCTGGATGAACGCACGCAGGTTCCCGGGGGTGCGGTGCTCGACCGCGGTCAGCACGCCCAGCTTGCCGTCGATCTTGATTCCCAGTCCCTTGCGGAGGTCGGTCGCTTTCATGGTCTGATCCCGCTTTACTCTTGAGGTCGTCACCGGCCGCGAAAGTCCGCGGCACGCGTGAAGGGCCGATGGTAGGCTTCGGCTCCTTTGGTTTCTCCGCCCGGACCACCCATGGCACTCCGCGTCGACATCCTCACGACCTTTCCCGAGATGTTCGGCGTCGAACCGCCCGCTGCGCTCGGAGTCTCCATCCCCGGCCGAGCAGTTCGGGCCGGACTTCTCGAGGTCGTTGCGACCGATATCCGCGCGTTCTCAGCGAACAAACACAAGAAAACCGATGACCGCCCCTTCGGCGGCGGTCCCGGTATGGTCATGATGTGCCAGCCTCTATGGGACTGCGCAATGGCCGTCGAAGCCGCCGACCCCCGCCCCTGCCGACGAGTTCTGACATCCCCGCAAGGCAGGCCGCTCACCCAGGAACTCGTCGAAGAACTGGCGGGGTTGCCCCGACTCATGATCATCGCGGGCCACTACGAGGGCATCGACGAACGAGTCATCGAAGCCCTCGCCCCTCAGGAAATCTCAATCGGAGACTACGTCCTCTCCGGAGGCGAACTCGCGGCACTCGTGATGATCGACGCGGTGGCCCGCCTCATCCCCGGTGCTCTCGGCGATGCCGAATCCAACGCCCAAGATAGCTTCTCCCGTTCGGGAGATGGTCGCCGACTGCTGGATTGCCCCCACTACACCAAACCCCGCGAATGGGACGGCCGGGCGGTTCCCGACGTCCTCCTCTCCGGGAACCACGAGGCCATCGACCGCTGGCGGAACCAGCAGAAACTCGACCGAACGAAAGCAAGACGGCCGGATCTTCTCGGCGGCCCCCAGGAAGGTGCGTGTTCGGATCCTCTCTGAACCATTGCCGACGGCGAAGCTCCCGCCTAACATTCCCTTCCCCCCCCGGCTCAGCCCGGCGGGCCAACACAGGTGACATATGGGCCAGCAGCAGATCATCTAATCCATCAACGCCGACTCTCTCCGCAAGTCCACCATCCCCTTTCAGGCCGGCGACACGGTGAACGTGTCCTTCCTGATCGTGGAAGGTGACAAGAAGCGCGAGCAGGTCTTCCAGGGCGTCATCATCGCTCGCACCGGCAGCGGCATCAACGAGATGGTCACGATCCGAAAGGTCGTCGACGGCGTCGGTGTGGAACGCATGTTCCCCCTCAGCTCGCCCCTCGTTGGCGACATCGAAATGGTGCGTCGCGGCGACTCTCGCCGTTCCAAGCTCTACTACCTCCGCGGCCGCCAGGGCAAGAGCCAGCGCCTCCGCGACCGCCGTCGCGGCATGAAGCACACCGCCGGCGACGTCCGCATCCAGGGCTGATCGCTCAACTCGATCTCATCAAGGCCGCCCGCGTTCGCGCGGGCGGTTTTCTTTTGCCGCCGACACGCCACCCGCCTCGTCACATATCCTGATTCCATGCGCGCAATCGTCGTCACCCGTAAAGGCTCCCCAGTCTCCCCCAACATCGAGTTCCGCACCGATTGGCCAGAGCCCGCCTCTCCCGCGCCAGGCCAAGTGCTCATCAAAACGCTCGCCAGCGCGTTCAACCAAATGGACCTTTGGGTCGGTCGCGGCGTGCCCGGACTCGATCTCGCATACCCCCGCGTCTCAGGCTGCGACGCCTGCGGCGTGGTCGAGGCCGTCGGCCCCGGGGTCGACCCGTCGTGGATCGGCAGACGCGCCATCGTGAACGCCGCGGTGCGCCAACCCGAACGCGTCCTCCCGGACGACCCGCCCGCATCCACCCTCGCGCCCAACTTCGAGCTCATCGGCGAACACCACAACGGCATGTTCGCCGAGAAGTTCCTCGCCCCTGTCGCCAACATCGCCAACGTCGGCGAGAGCGACCCCGTGCGGGCCGCGGCCTTCGGCCTGTGCGCCCTCACGGCGTACTCGATGATCGTCGGCAAGGGACAGCTTCGCGCGGGTCAGAGCGTCCTGATCACCGGCATCGGCGGCGGAGTCGCCACCTCCGCTCTCTCAATCGCGCTGCACCTGGGATGCACCGTCATCGTCACCAGCCGGCACCAGTGGAAGCTCGAGAAGGCCAAAGAGCTCGGCGCACACCATGGCGTCCTCGACGAAGGACAGGACTGGTCAAAGCAGGTCCGCACCATCACCCAGAAGCGGGGCGTCGATATGGCCGTCGACTCCTCGGGCAAGGCCACGCACCTCAACTGCATCAAGAGCCTCGCCCGCGGCGGCGCGTACGTCACCCCCGGCTGCACGAGCGGCCCCGACGCCACCACCGACCTCGCGCGGATCTTCTGGAACCAACTCCGCGTCCTCGGCTCGACCATGGGCAGCAACGAAGAGTTCGGCGAGATCACGGCCCTCTTCCGCGCCGGAAAGCTCTGGCCCGTCGTCGGCCACGTGTACCCCGCCGAGAACGCGGTCGAGGCCTACCAGCTCCTCGAAGCGGCCGACCAGTTCGGCAAGATCGTCCTGCGCTGGCAGTAATCAGCGGCGGATCTTCGCAAACTCAGGCGGCACTCGCCTCTGCTCAAGAGGCACGAGATCGCGCGGGGTCAGCCCCAGCTCCATCAAGTTGTGCACCCGCCCGCACTCGGTGCACCGCACCGTGTTCTTGGTCGGATCAGGCACGATCCCCACGGACTGCACCGGAAGCCCCCGGAGAGATTGCCCGCACTTCGGGCAGTCCGCACGCCGCAGTTCCTTCCGCAGCAGCACATACAACGCGAGATCCCGGACCGCGAACATCCCAAAGAACGCAACCACAACCGTGGAGACCGCAAGCAAGACAACCCGGGCCTCAAACGACCGCGGGAGCGGCACGTACTTCGTCACCGAGGAAAACTCGTACGCCAGCACCCAACCCGACGGCCACGCCAGCAGAAGCACGATCAACGCGCCGTACGGAATCCTCGCCATCCACGGCGAACTGTTCGCCCACGCATCCCCGACGTGCTTCTCGCACTCCTCATCGCTGAGGTGATCAAACTCCTCGAACGCCCGCCACGGCTTGAATACCGGAATCCTCAATCGGCCCTCCCTCAGGTCGTTCGAGAAACCCTACTTCGTCGTGTCCATCGGCGGAGGAAACAGGAACCGCAGCGCCGACTCCGCACGCCCCGCCCACGCCTGCTCGTTGTGCTCCGCCGCCGCTTCTTCCAGATACATCAACCGATCCGCCCCCATCCCCACGCCCTCCAGCTTCGCCTCGAGTTCCTTCGCGTTCGCCACCATTCGCGCACTCTTCTCCGCGTCCGTCGGCACTTCCCTCCCCCCCACTCCCACGAAGGCCCGCCGCGGCGAGGTCTTTATCCCTTCCATCACCGTCGCCCACTCCCTATCCGCAGCGCCAAACGACACGCTCTCCGCGTACAGAAGCCCGAACACGCCCGGGTACTTCGAAACGGCATACACGCTTATCACACCACCCAGTGACGCGCCCCCGACGCCCGTGCTCTCCGGCCCCGTCGCAACCCGGAACGTCCGCTCGATGCGCGGCATCACCTCGTTCATCAACCACCGTACGTGCGACTCGCCCTCCGGTTCGACGCCAGTCAGCAGCTGCGCCGGCGTGTACTCGCTCGCCCGACCCGCGCCGCTGTGCGGCACCCCCACCAGAATGAACGGGCTCGCCTGCGACGTCGCGAGCAACCCCGTCGCCGTCTCGTCCAGGCCCCACTCCGTCGGAAT
>JBEIUO010000526.1:0-2953 GCA_040374335.1 Phycisphaeraceae bacterium | reverse complement strand
GCGACCACAGAGTTTGTCGTACCAAGGTCAATACCGATGATTTTCGACATCGCAAATACTCCTGAGGACCTGTTCCCCTTTGTGCAAAGGTCGTGCCAAGCCCGGATCGGCCATCCCGGGCTCGGGGGCCGTCAATTCCGCCCGGACGGTGCGATTCGGGGCGGGCGGCTGTCAAGTTGGCAGCCACAGGCGACGAGAATGGCCGATTTCATCGGTTTCAGTCCGCTTTGAAACCTTGTGTCCTCGGCGTACCATGGTCCATGACCGTTCTGACCCAACCCGCGACGTCCGCCAGCCGGCGGACTGACCCCAAGCTGTTGCCCATTGCCGCGAAGGTGGCATCGGGGCGGCGGCTGTCGATCGCGGATGGGGAGGTGCTCTTCGGGACGCCGGACATCTGGAGCGTGCTGGAGATGGCGGACTCGGTGCGGCGGCGGCTGCACGGGGACGTGGCCTACTACAACATCAACCGGCACATGAACTACTCGAACGTGTGCGCACTGTCGTGCAAGTTCTGCGAGTTCTTCGCGAAGACCGGCGACGCGAAGGCGTACACGCGGGACATGGAGTACGTCCGTGGGCAGGCGCGTGGGGCGGTCGAGAACGGGGCAACGGAGATCCACTCCGTGGGCGGGCTGCATCCGACGCTCCCGTTCAGCTACTACACGGACATGGTGTCGACGATCCGCGACGAGGCCCGTCGCCTGGGATCGGATCTGCACGTCAAAGCGTTCACCGCGGTCGAGGTGGTTCACCTCGCCAAGATGGCGAAGGTGTACAAGGGCGCGAGCGCACCGGGCGAGGAGGGGCGTGCCGCGAGGCGCGAGGCGATTCGCTGGGTGCTTTCGCAGCTCAAGGACGCGGGGCTGGGGTCGTTGCCCGGGGGTGGGGCGGAGGTCTTTGACGATCGGGTCCACGACGAGGCGTTCAAGGGGAAGATCCGCAGCGACGTATGGCTGGACGTCCACCGCGTGGCGCACGAACTGGGGCTGAACACCAACGCGACGCTGCTGTACGGCCACATCGAGCAGCGGCGGGACCGGCTCGTGCACATGGACATGCTCCGGCGCGCCCAAGACGAGGCGTTGGCGCGGCTGGGTTACGAAGGGGTGCCGGCGGAGCACGAGGATGCGCCCGGGGAAGAGGGGCACCTCGGCTATCGCGGGGATACGAGCGCCGCACCGGCGATCACGCTGACCCGCGGGGGCCAGCCCTTGCCGGAGCACATCGCGTTCAAGAACGGGAATCAGCCCCGGAGCGGGTACTACCAGACCATCATCCCGCTTCCCTTCTTCCCGGACGGCTGCGCGCTGGAGCACCTGCCGGGACCGAGCGGGCTGGAGAACTACCGGACGCTGGCGGTGGCGCGGCTGATGCTCGACAACTTCCCGCACGTCAAGGCGTTCTGGATCATGCAGACGCTCCCGATGGCCCAGATCATGCTCGAGAGCGGAGCCGACGACATGGACGGCACCGTGGTGTGGTACGACATCACACACGTCGGCGGAGCCAGCACCCACCAGGAGGTGACGGTGACTTCCCTGCAGAATGCGATCCGTGAGGCGGGATTTGTTCCGGTCGAGCGGGACACGCTCTATCGTCCCGTGAAGCGGGACGGCGCACGCTGGAGCGTGTGACGGGAGTAGGCCCGCGCCGCATCAGAGGGTGCCGAGCGAAACCGATTGACACCCAACCCAGACAAGCCCGAACCTAGGCACGACGCCTACGCCGCCCTGCGAGTCCCGAACTACCGGCTCTTCGCGGCGGGCTTTCTCGTCTCGTCGATGGGCCTCCAGATGCTCGCGACGGCGCTGGGCTGGGAGATTTACGAGCGGACCGAGAGCCCGCTGGCGCTGGGGATCGTCGGGCTCTGCCGCGCGTTGCCGGTGATCTTGCTGGCGCTCCCCGCGGGGCACATCATCGACCGGTTCGACAAGCAACGGGTGCTGATCCTGACGCAGATGGCGATGGCGGGCGTAGCTGCGATGCTCGCGCTGGCGTCGCACAACCAGTGGCCGCTGTGGTCGACGTACGCGTTGGTGGTGCTCGCGGGGTGTGCGCGGGTGTTCAACGGACCCGCCCGCGCGACGCTTCTTCCGTTGATTGTGCCGCGCGAGATCTTCGGCAACGCGTCGACCTGGAACAGCGGGGTCTTCCATGTGTCGGGCGCGGTCGGTCCGGTGCTGGCGGGGTACATCCTGCACCAGTTCCAGGCCGCATCGATCGTCTACGGGATCACGGCCGCGGCGTGCGTGATCCTCGCGGGTTCGGCGGCGTTTCTGAAGCCGCGTGAGAGCGAGCGGAGCACGGGGCCGTTGACGTTGAGCTCGGTCACAGCCGGGCTGTCGCACGTGTGGCGGGAGAAGACGGTGCTGGCGGCGATCACGCTCGATCTGTTCGCGGTGCTTCTCGGGGGGGCGACGGCGCTGCTGCCGGTGTTTGCGAAGGACATCCTGACATGGAAAGGGGAACCCGTCGGCGAGATGGGGCTTGGGTATCTCAAGGCGGCGCCGTTCGTTGGCGCGGCGATCATGGCGTTCTTCCTTGCCCACAGGCCTCCGTTCAAGCGGGCGGGGTTGTCGCTGCTGTGGTCGGTCGCTGGATTTGGCGTGTGCATGATCGTCTTCGGCCTGTCGGAGAACTACCTGCTTTCGCTCGCGGTGCTGTTCCTGAGCGGCGCGGTGGACAACGTGAGCGTGGTGATCCGGCACGTGCTGGTTCAGGTACGGACGCCGGAGCACCTGCGGGGGCGGGTATCAAGCGTGAACTCGGTGTTCATCGAGTCGTCGAACGAGCTGGGCGCGTACGAGTCGGGGGCTGTCGCGAAGTACGCGGAGGGGCTGATCCCGGGGGTGAGTGGCGCGATGTTCTCGGTGGTTTCGGGGGGGATCGGAACACTCGTCGTGGTCGGTTTGATTGCGATCCTGATCCCGGCGATTCGGGTGCTGAGTCT
>JBEIUO010000787.1:0-1721 GCA_040374335.1 Phycisphaeraceae bacterium | reverse complement strand
GGCGATGGACGAGGTCGAGGCGGCAACGGCGAACTGCCGCGCCGCGACGCTCTGCCTTGCGATCAACTACGGCTCGCGAGCGGAGATCGTCGGCGCGGCCCGTGCGCTCGCCGGCCGGGTGCAACGCGGGGAGATCACGCCCGCCCAGATTGACGAGAGCATGTTCGAGGGCTCGCTGCTCACCGCGGGGATCCCCGACCCGGACCTGCTCGTGCGGACCGCTGGTGAGATGCGGATCAGCAACTACCTCCTTTGGCAGATCAGCTACTCGGAGTTGCTCGTCACGGACAAACTGTGGCCGGATTTCGGACGCGAAGCGCTGTTCGATGCCGTGCGCGAGTTCTCCCGCCGCTCTCGCCGCTTCGGTGGCCTCGATGAGGTGGCCCCGAATGCGTGACCGCCTCATGATCGGCCCGATCCTGATCGCCCTGCTCATCGGTGGGCTCGCGCTCGATCAGTTCCTCGACAAGCGGGCCATGCCGCAGTGGCTCGCGGATGTTGTGCACCTGGTTCCGTTCGTCGAAACCACCCGGGATTCCTTCCCTCCCGGTCTGATCATCGTGCCCCTCATGCTCGTCATCGCCGTTCTCGCGGCCCGCGAGCTTGCCGCTATGGCCAAGGCCAAGGGGATCGCCGCCTCGCGCGGCGTCATGGGGACCGCCGCGGCCATGGGGGTCATCGCGACCTGCGCGATGCCCCCGCAACTCAGCGCCGCGGACGCGGTCGGAGTGGTGGGCACCAGTGCGGTCCTCTCCTTGGTCATGTCGCTCGTGTACTACTCACGCCACAAAAACGTGACGGGGGTTCTCGCGGCAACCGGCGTGACGCTCCTTGGGTACGTCTACCTCGGGCTGACGTTCGGATTTCTTTTGGCGATCCGACGGGAGCACTCGGCCTGGGTACTGCTGTGGGTGCTCCTGGTGACGAAGTCGTGCGACATCGGCGCGTACTTCACCGGCAAGGCCATCGGGAAGCACAAGTTGGCCGTATGGCTGAGCCCCGGGAAGACATGGGAGGGGCTTGCGGGCGGGGTCGTGCTGGCGGTGGTTGTCTCTGCGGTCGGGCTGAACATGATGGCCGGGAAGGGGTTGTTGCCTTGGGCCGGGTGGTTCGGCGCGGTACTCGCAGGTGTGGTGTTCGCGGTGGTGGGGCAGGCGGGTGACCTCGCGAAGAGCCTTTTGAAGCGCGATGCAGGAGTAAAGGACTCGGGCCAAGCCCTTCCGGGGTTCGGCGGGGTGATCGACATCATCGATTCCCCGTTGCTCGTGACCCCGTTGGCTTTCTGGTGGTTGCGGATATTCGTGGGGGGTTAGTTCACACTTGAGGCGTTGGGGGCTCTATACTGGAAGTGACCCACGGAGTGCGGAATGAGCGTTACCGAGAAACTGCTGCGAGTTTATTTGGCCGACAAACAACTCAGGGGACTCCAGGCGAGGCTGAAAGCCGCGGAGAAGTTCCTGACACAGCAGGACGGTGAACTCTCCCAACTTGAGACGCAGAGGCAGAACCTCGAAGCGCAGGCAAAGCAGCTTCAGGTGAGCGCCGCGGGCCATGAAGGCGAGATGAAGCGCATCGACGCCCGGACCGAAACGCTCCGCACGCAGATGGAAACGGCGCAGACCAACAAGGCCTATCAGGCGTTCTTGGTTGAGCTGAACACCTTCAAGATCGAACGCGACAAGCTCGAGACCGCCGCGCTCGAGATGATGACCAAAGTCGAG
>JBEIUO010000597.1:0-2665 GCA_040374335.1 Phycisphaeraceae bacterium | reverse complement strand
GCGCGACCCTCGTCGCCGCGGCCACCATCGCCCTCCTCGCCGCCTCCGGCTGCGGCGGCGGCCACGGCCAGTACACTGAAGCACACTACAACGCAGCCAAAGAGAAAATGGGCGCGCTCAAGTCCGGCACCGAGTACCAGATGGCCCACCAGGCCTTCCTCGCCGGCGACCTCAAGAAGGCCCTCCGTCACTCGGACTACTCCATCGAGCTCAACAGCAAGGTCCCCCGCTCCCACGTCCTCCGTGGCCGCGCCATGATGGAAATGGGCAACCTCGAACAGGCCAACGTCTCCTTCAAGAAGGCCGAGGAGATCGACGCGAAGAACGTCGACGCCCAGTACTTCCAGGGCGTCCTCGCCGAGCGCCTCATGCGCCCTGAAGAAGCTCTCATCCGCTACCAGCAGGCCGCCACCCTCGACGAGTCCAACTCGCAGTACCCCGTCGCCGCGGCGGAGATGCTCATTCAACTGGACCGCGCCACTGAGGCCGAGTCCTACCTCATGGCCCGTCGCGACCACTTCGACCACAGCCCCGGCATCCGCCAGACCCTCGGCCACCTCGCCATGCTCCGCAACGACTCCAAGTCCGCCGAGCAGCTCTTCTTCGAGGCCAGCCTCCTCGCGCCAAACGACCAGCCGATTCTCGAGGACCTCGCCCACGCGCAGATGAACAACGGCCGCTTCGCCGCCGCGGAGACCAACCTCTCCAAGCTCCTCGCCAAGACGGAGAACGAAAGGCGCCGCGACCTCCGCCACCTCCAGGCCGTCTGCCTCACCCAGGTCAACCGCCCCGTCGAAGCCCGTGAGGTCTACTTCACCCTCACCAAGGACGAAGAAGGCTCCTCCGACTTCGACGCCTGGCTCGGCCTCGGCCGCCTCAGCGTGACCCTCCGGGACAACGCCCGCCTCCGCGACGCCTCCTCGCGCCTCGTCGCCATCAACCCCGAACGCCCCGAAGGCTACGTCCTCCGCGCAATCCACCTGCGCAAGGCCGGTGAGTTCGAGAAGGCCCGCGACTCGCTCGGCCAGGCCCTCTCCATCCGCCAGGACACCGACTCGCTCGTCCTCCTCGGCCTCATCGAACGCGACCTCGGTCGCGTCGAAGGCGCCAAGGCCGCCTTCGCCCAGGCCCTCAAGCTCGACCCGACAAACCCCGAAGCCTCCGAGCTCATCAACTCCCTCGGCACGGTCGCCGACGCCAACACCCCCAACTAGGCCCTCCAATCGCCCACTCTCTAGGAACGCGCGCCCGCCGCGCGTTCCTTTCATTTTTGCCATTCCCAAACATTCCGGATAACTACGTCCGTTTCTAGCCTACCGTTCTACATGCTCCCAAACCCTCTCCCAGTCATCATCCAAGGCGGCATGGGAGTCGGGATCTCCGACTGGAAGCTCGCGAGGGCCGTATCACTCGCCGGACAGCTCGGCGTCGTTTCCGGAACCGCCCTCGACGCCATCGTCGCCCGGCGCCTCGAATCCGGTGATCCTGACGGCCACGTCCGCCGCGCACTCCAGCAACTCCCCATCCCCGGCATCGCCGACCGCATCTTGGAACGCTACTTCACCCCCGGCGGCAAGTCCCCGAATCGCCCGTTCAAGTCCAAGCCTCTCCCCTCCGAGGCCCCGTCGCGCGCCGCAACCGAACTCCTCGTGGCGAGCAACTTCGTCGAGGTCTACCTCGCCAAGGAGGGCCACGACAGGCCCGTCGGCATCAACCTGCTCGAGAAGATCCAAGCCCCGACGCTCCCCTCCCTTTACGGAGCGATGCTCGCGGGCGTGTCATGTGTCCTTATGGGCGCGGGGATCCCCCGCTCCATCCCCGGCGCACTCGACCGACTCGCCAACCACCAACCAGCCGAACTCCGCCTCGACGTCCAGGGTGCACTCCCCTCCGATTCCTTCGTCTCCCGCTTCGACCCGTCTCAACTCGTGGGCAACCCCTTCCCCCAACTCACCCGCCCCGCCTTCTTCGCCATCGTCTCCTCCGCCTCCCTCGCGACCGTCCTCGCCCGCAAGTCCAACGGACGCGTCGACGGCTTCATCATCGAGTCCCACACCGCCGGCGGCCACAACGCGCCCCCGCGCGGCACCATGCAACTCACCGCGAAGGGCGAACCCCTCTACGGCGAATGCGACATCCCCGACCTCGCCGCGATCCGCGCCCTCGGCCTTCCGTTCTGGCTCGCCGGCTCGTACGCCCACGCAGACCGGATCCGCGAAGCTCGCGAGGCCGGTGCTGCCGGAGTACAGATCGGAACCGCGTTTGCCTTCTGCAACGAATCCGGTCTCGCGCCCCACCTCAAGGCCCAGGTCATCGCTCTCGTCACCTCGGGCCCACCCGACGTCTTCACCGACCCCCTCGCCTCCCCCACCGGCTTCCCCTTCAAGGTCCTCCCACTCCCCGGCAGCCTCACCGATCCGCTCACCCCCGCTCGCTCCTTGCGCATCTGCGACCTTGGCTACCTCCGCACCGCTTACAGAACTCCCGATGGCTCTCTCGGCTGGCGTTGCCCCGCCGAACCCATCGACGACTTCATCGCCAAGATGCGGTCCCGGAAGGCCGCCGGGTGAACCCGGAGGGCGCGCCTGCACCGGAAGACGGGGCCTTCTCGGACGAGGCGATAGAGGCTGCGCGCGTTCTCTTCGCCCGGCCGGCGGTCTTCATG
>JBEIUO010000489.1:0-3135 GCA_040374335.1 Phycisphaeraceae bacterium | reverse complement strand
GGGGGGCCCGATTTGGAGATCGAGTTAGGAATGATACGGCATTATGCCGTATACTGTGGGGGAGGTACTCATGGGCGCTATCCGGTACAGCAAGATCACGATCCGCCAGCCCGAGCTGCTGAAGGCGAAGGTAGAGAAGGCTGCCGCGCTGCGCGGCATGACGGTGACGAGTTTCATCAACGGGATTCTGGAGTTGGCGGCGGACAAAACGATTGGACGGATCGAGGCACGGGAGCTGACGGAGCGGGACAGTGCCGCGCTGCTGGCGATGCTCGGGAAACCGTCGCGCCCGAATGCCGCGCTGCGTCGTGCGGCGAAGCGGCACCGGGAGATTTCCGGTGGCTGAGTCGCTGCGGTTCGAGCGATTCGATAAAGGGAAGCACGACCGCCGGGCGTTCGATTGCGGCGTTCACGCGTTGAACGATTATCTCAAGACGAAGTTGGGGCAGCAGAGCAAGAAGAGCCTCACGAGGGGGTACGTGCTGGCTACGGGGGAGGGACGGATCGCGGGGTTCTTCACGTTGGCCGCGAGTCAGATCAAGGTGAGCGTGATTCCTGACGGGCGGGGACTGCCGGCCAAGATGCCGTTGCCGACGACGTTGCTTGGTCGGCTGGCGGTAGATCTCGAGTACCGGGGGAGGGGTTTGGGCGGCGCGCTGCTGGTTGAGGCGCTGCGGGTGGCGGTGGTTGCATCGGAGACGGTGGCGGCGGCGGCGATTGAGGTTGACGCGAAGGACGAGGCGTCGCGGGAGTTCTACGCGAGGTACGGGTTTGAGAGCCTCATGGACGACCGGTTGCACATGTATCTGCCGATGACGACGGCGCGGGAACTTGTGGAGCGGCGGGCGTGAGGGGTTGCTTGTGGGGGGAGAGGGTCGAGGTTGGTCATCTCGCTTCGTCGGTGCGTGGCGGCGATGTGGAATGATGCGTACGCCCGATGCGAAGCAGTTCGGCCGGAGTTGAATGTGTTGGCGTGCCGCGAACGCTCGCTGAGAATGGGTATCCGTGCAGCGGGTGAAGGATCAGTCCGACGGGAGATCCATATCCGACAGCTTGGTCGCCGAGTCTTCTTGAACGTCCCAAACCTGAACCACCAGGTGCGGTCGAACAACAAACGGATTCAGCAGTTCGAACACGTCCTCGCGGAGGAAGAAGCCGAAAGACCACCACAGCGCCCCGTGGCGCTCTATCGCTGCAGCACGCGGGAGCCAGTTCGTACCCATAGAGGTTTCCACCTCCTGCTTCTCTTCCGAAGTGGGCCAGCCGATGATCCACTCCTTGTAGCACGTTGGCGCGGGAATCTCGCCCTCCCGCGGCAGGGCGTCTACATTCGGAACCCCGCCACCGATCATATCGGACGCGAACTCGAGATGCGCTTCCGCGGCCGCAGAGGGTGGCATTGAGTGGTAGTACGGCACCCAAAACGCCCTCGTCCATTCGATCGCACCGAAGCGACTGGTGCATCGCGCCGCGAGAAGCGGCTCGAGCAACTCGTGGACCACGAGGCCACGGCAGCAACCACCGGCCCAGAAGACCGGAGGCAGCGCAAAGATGTTGCCGACTAAACTGAGGGCCGCACCTGGTTTCGTGGGCGTGGGCTCGAACTCGACGCGTCTCCGGCCCTCCCATCGATACCTCATCCTGTCGATGACCGGACCGATGAGGTACGTCGCGGCTTCCATCGCATACTTCACGTTATGTGTCAGGCAGTACGCTCGCATCTCATCAGCCTCTCAGCGCGCCGTTGCTCATTGGAAAGTCGCTGCGGGAACTTGTGTTCGGAGGCGGGGGTTGACCTGAGGGGGACATCCCGCGTTCGATGACAGACTATCACGTTGTTCGGACTGCCGCGAGGTTGTCGTTGGAGCTGGGGTGCGACCGCGACGATTGCGGTGCGGGGGGAGGGGCGTGGGGCGTGGGGCGGCTTCGGGCCAGGGTGTTTCTACAAGCGTGCCCGCGTGATGCCATCGTCACCGTCGCGTGCGTAGCACTGGTACTTGTTGTGAGGCTCCTCCAAGCAGTAGTCAATCAGGAGTGCTGTCCCATCCGATAGCAAGACTCCGGCCTGTTCGCCGAGTTCCCGACTAATTGAAGGCAGTGATCCACGGACGTTGGGCCATGAGCATTGGACGACACCCATCAGATGTGCGTCGGCGAGAACCAGCCAGCAACGGGGCCCGGTGTGCAGACGGGAGGTTCGTTGCTCGAGCCAAGTGAGAACGCGAACTGGGTCGTCGGACTGGAACTCTGGACCCGCTTGAGTCAAGCCTGCCTCGAATCGCTGGAGGATGACATCCGACTCCTCCAGCGGCGCGGGCCGAATCTCACCCGGAACCAACTGCGCCAACCGCTCGCGAATACCTTGCCACAATCGTGCTCCTTGCAGTGCACGGAGCTTCAGCGACATCGACTCGCGCCTCGGCTTGGTTGGGTCGGCACGCTGGGTGGGGTCGTCTTGCCAGTTGCAGACTGGGCAGATTTCGTGTTCGCCGGGTGCGGTGATTGACGCGGAGCCGCAGCAGGGGCAGAGATGGGCGGGCGGTGGGGTGCTCACTGCGTCAATGTAACTTGAAGAGCCCTTGGCGGCGAGGGGTGAGTTGAGAGGGTGTGTTCGCAGACGGGTCGTTCAGTCCTCTGCCCCTTGCGGGGCAGGAGGAGGCGGGGACACTGGTTCGACGGGTTGCGCGATGCTTAGAGCAGCATCGCTTCACCCGTCGCTACATCCGCGCGCCCCTCTGGGGCGAGGAGGCGCGGGGGGTGAGATTCGGTCAACGGGAGCCGGGTTCGTTGAGTTGCTTGTAGAAGATCACCGTCGCGTGCAGGCCGGAGTGGTCGGCGTTTACTGCGAAGTTTGGGATGGAACCGACGCGGGTCCAGTTGAGGCGGTGGTAGAGGCGTTCGGCGGGGCCGCCTTCGCGGGCGTCGAGGGTGAGGAGGGTGAAGCCGGTTTGTTTCGCGATGGTCTCGGCGGCGAGCATGAGGGATTCGCCGATGCCGCGGCGGTGGTGGGAGGAGGCGACGAGGAGTTTGCAGATTTCGGCGCGGTGGGGTTGGTTGGGGGCCCAGGCGGCGTTGATGGTGACGGTGCCGACGATGGAGCCGTTGTCGCGTGCGACGAGGATGGAGGAGCGAGGG
>JBEIUO010000348.1:0-3944 GCA_040374335.1 Phycisphaeraceae bacterium | reverse complement strand
TCGAAGGGCATGCCCTGGACTTCGTTGTAACGGATGAGGTTGACGTTGGCGCGGAGGGTCTTGGCGACTTGGGAGAGTTCGAGGGCGTTGGCGGGTGAGTCGTTGACGCCTTTGAGGATGGTGTATTCGAGGGTGATTTCGCGGCCGGTCTTGAGGAACCAGCGTTGGCAGGCGGCGAGGAGATCCTTGATGGTGGTGTACTCGGCCCAGGGGATGAGCTTGCGGCGGATCTCGTCGTTTGGCGCGTGCAGGGAGAGGGCGAGGGTGATGGGGAGGTCGAGTTGCTCGGCGAGTTTCTCGATGGCTTTGGGGAGGCCGACGGTGGAGACGGTGATCTTTCGGGCGGAGATGCCCAGGCCCCAGAGCGAGGTGATGGAGCGGATGGCGGGGACGACGGCGGGGAGGTTGCTGAGGGGTTCGCCCATGCCCATGAAGACGACGTTGGTGATTCGGCGGACGCCGGGGAGTTGGCCGAGGCGCCAGACTTGTTCGACGATTCGGCCGGCGGAGAGGTTTCCGTCGAGACCGCCGATGCCGGAGGCGCAGAAGCGGCAACCGACGGGGCAACCGATCTGCGAGCTGATGCAGGCGGTGCGGCGCGAGGGTTCGTCGCGATCTTCCTGGTCTTGGGAGGGGATCATGACACACTCGGTCTGGCGGGTGGAATCACCGGCGGACTGGGTGACGTTGAGGAGGGGGAGTTTGAGCGGATTGTGGGTTGGGGAGTCGCTGGGGGTGGCGGTGCGAGTTGGCGCGTCGCCGTCCTGCCATTCGATGAGCGGTTTCTGGGTGCCGTCGCTGGCGATCTGGTGGGCGATGGCGTTGCCGGAGAGGACCGTCATGCCGGCGGCGAGGCGGTCGCGGTCGAGCTTGGAGAGGTTGGTCATCTTCTCCGGGTCGGCGACGCCTTTCTGGTAGACCCATTCGAGGATCTGCTTAGAGCGGAAGGCGGGCATCTGGGCGCGGTCGCACCATTCGGCGAGGGTCTCGGGGGTGTGGGCGAAGAAGTGGTTGGTGGGGTGCTTCATGTTGTTTGGGTGGTCAGAGCGTCTGGCCGTTGCGAGTCAGGGGGGTTGCGCCGTACAGGTCGTGGGTGATGACGGGGGCGGAGACGCGGATGGAGCGGCCTTCGGGGTTTATGCCTCGGTCGCGCATCATGCGCTTGAGGGTGACGGGGAGGCCGAACTCGACGTCTTCTTCGAAGATCGCGCGTTGTTCGATGGTTCCGCCGAAGCGGGTGAGGAGTGCGCGGCAGATGGAGGCGACGAGGTCTTCGGGCG
Organism: Phycisphaeraceae bacterium; assembly: GCA_040374335.1. Lineage (GTDB taxonomy): Bacteria > Planctomycetota > Phycisphaerae > Phycisphaerales > UBA1924 > JBEIUO01. The sequence goes on along the minus strand of JBEIUO010000348.1, from coordinate 2,664 downwards.
CTGAGGCGCCGGCGGTGAGGAGGACGGTTTCGTTGCCGGTGGGGAACCAGGCGAAGTCGATCTCGGAGAGGTCGTCGACGCGGACGGCGCGGGAGCCGACGTTGGCGGCGATCTCGGTGAGGCGGACGGAGTTACTGCTGTTGCGGCTGCCGACGACGATGACGAGGTCGCACTCGGGGGCGATTTCGCGGACGGCGTGCTGGCGGTTGGTGGTGGCGTAGCAGATGTCGCTGCTGGGTGGTTCCTTGATGTTGGGGAAGGCGGCCTTGAGCGCGCGGATGATGACATCGGCGTCGTCGGTGGAGAGGGTGGTCTGGGTGAGGTAGACGAGGCGGTTGGGGTCGCGGATGGAGAGGTTGGGGATGTCGGCGGGGGACTCGACGACTTGGGTGGCGTCGGGTGCTTCGCCGGCGGTGCCGACGATCTCCTGGTGGTCGTGGTGACCGACGAGGAGGATCTGGTAGCCCTGGCGGGCGTAGCGAATGGCTTCGGAGTGGACCTTGGTGACGAGGGGGCAGGTGGCGTCGATGGCGGTGAGGCGACGGCTGCGGGCGTGGTCGCGGACAGCGGGGCTGACACCGTGTGCGGAGAAGACGACGATTTCGCCTTCGGGGACGAGGTCGAGGCTATCGACGAAGCGGACACCTTTGTCGACGAAGCGGGCGACGACGTGTTTGTTGTGAACGATTTCGTGGTAGACGTAGATGGGGGTGTTGGGGAAGAGTTCGACGACCTGGTCAACGACATCGATGGCCATGCGGACGCCGGCGCAGAAGCCGCGGGGGTTGACGAGGATGAGCTTCATGGGGATGGGGACTGTACTCGGGCGGGTGGGGAGGAGTTCGGGGGGAGTGGGACGTGAGGGGTGTGTTAGGAATTGGAAGGGAAGTTTGAGAATGGTCACTGATAGGACGCGGGGAGGCCGATCTTCCTAGCATATCGCCCTCGTATGACGTGCCGACGCGCCCTCAACTCGAACCTGACGCTGTGGAACAGCCTTGCGCTGTTGATGGTGGTGGCGTTTGCGTGGAAGGCGTCGTTTGGCGAGGTGGGGCAGGCGGATCCGCGGGGTGAGCGTGGCGGGGAGCGGGTCGGCTGTCGTGCGGTGGTGGAGCGGATTGAGTGGCAGCAGCGTCGGATGGCGGCGCGGACGCGGGTGGTTCCATCGGCGGCCGAGCGGCGGCTGGCGGGGCTGCGGGAGCGTGGCGTTGCGAAGCTGGAGAGCGGGCACGAGGCTACGGAGCCGCGGCTGCGTGCGGAGCGGCTGTTGTCGATACCGCCGCCGGAGGCCTGACGCTGGAGGGGAGCGTCGGGCGTAGGCGTTGAACGAAACAAAGTGATGATGAAGCCACGGCGGAAGAAGCCGGGGCGTGAAGGCCGCGCGTCGCGAAGTCGGCGTGTCGGCATGAAACAGGACGAACGAACATGGCAGAGCAGGGCATTCCGATTATCGGGCCGATTTTGAACCGGATCATTGGTACGCGGAACGATCGGTTCGTGAAGAAGTACACGCAGCGGGTTCAGGCGATCAACGCGCTGGAGAGCGGGCTGAGGACGCTGACGGACGAGCAGTTGCGCGGGAAGTTGGTTGAGTTTCGCGCGCGTCTGGACAAGGGGACGAAGGCGGACGACCTGATGGTTGAGGCGTTCGCGGTTGCGCGTGAGGCGATGGATCGTTCGGTGGGGATCCGGAGCGTTTTCAACTCGAAGCTGGGGTTTGATCCGAGCGGGTTGAAGGGCGAGGCGCGGGCGACGTACGACCGGGTGAAGGCTGAGGCGGATGCGATGCCGATTCTGGTGCCGCGGACGTACACGCCAAAGCAGGACGCGGTTCCGCCGCCGCCGGACGCGATCGGGGATGAGAAGGGGGATTGGCTGGGGTGTCAGGACCTCGTGCCGGGGTGGATGCGGGTGGAGATTCCGCCGGCGTTTTATGAGGCGGTTCGGGAGTTGTACCCGGAGAGTCGTCCGCCGTTCCGAGCGCGGCCGTTTGACGTTCAGTTGATCGGCGGGATGGTGTTGACGCAGGGGAAGATCGCGGAGATGCGGACGGGCGAGGGCAAGACGATTGTCGCGCCTTTGGCGACGTATCTGGCGTGCATCGAGCGGCTGAAGGTGCACGTGGTGACGGTGAACGACTATCTGGTGCAGCGAGACCGGGACTGGACATTCCCGTTCTTCCGTGCGCTGGGGCTGACGGTTGGAGCGATTCACCCGCAGCACATGCAGGGCGAGGACACGAAGCGGTTGATGTACCGGTGCGACGTTGTGTACGGGACGACGAGCGAGTTCGGGTTTGACTACCTGCGCGACAACATGAAGGACAACGAGGAGTCGCAGGTTCAGAAGCGGCGGCACTTCGCGGTGGTGGACGAGGTGGACTCGATTCTGATCGACGAGGCGAGAACGCCGCTGATCATTTCGGGGCAGGCGCACGATAATGAGCCGCGGTACGAGTTGGCGGATCAGCTTGCGCGTCACCTGGTGATGAAGCAGAAGCCGTGGACGGACGCGGAGGAGCGGGTCGAGAAGTGCCGGATGCGGATCAAGGGGCTGGAGGGCGACATCCGGCAGGCGCGGGACAAGGCGCGGGTGCCGGAGATGCAGAAGCAGTTGGCGGAGTCGAAGGCGGAGCTGCCGAAGCTGGAGGCCGACCGGGACAGG
>JBEIUO010000273.1:0-4662 GCA_040374335.1 Phycisphaeraceae bacterium | reverse complement strand
CGGATGCGGCCGATCCAGGTGCGGTTGGAGATCCACATGACTGGGACGAGCATGAGTCCGCCGACGAGCATGCGCCAGTCGACCCAGGCGAGCACGCCGAGTGTTCCAAGGAGCTGGACGATGGCCCGCCAGGGGTTGTAGACCATCCCGAAGAGGAGTTCAGCCGCGAGGCCGCCGTCTTCGCGGAGGAGGCTCGCCATGCCGCCGCTCTTGTACTGCTGGATCCGCGGGAGGGGAAGCTGCATGGCGTGCGTGTAGCACATGTCGCGCAGACGGACCTGCAGTCGCTTGGTGACGCGGGTCATCTGCCAGCGGCCGAGGGTGCCGAGGGTGACGCCCATGCAGGCGAGCGCGATGACGGAGCTGCCGATGATCCAGAGGAGGCGTTCGGGTTGATCGACGGGCAGGGAAGAGCGCAGAGGCTCGGGGATTCCGGCGGGGCCGGGATGATCGGTGAGCACGTAATCGATCGCGAACTTGGTCGACGCCGGGATGGAGAGCGCGGTGCAGGTGACGAGGGTGAGGGTGGCGAGTGCAAAGACGATGGCCGCGCGGTGGCCCCTGGTGAGCGCGATGAACTCGGAGAACAGGGCGAAAAAGCTGCGGGATCGCTTGGCGCGGTCGGGGCGTGTGCCCTTCTCGTCGGTCTCTCGGCGGGCGTAGTCCTTGTCGGCCTTGCGTCGTTCGAGGTATTCGCGGTATCTGCGACTGGAGGTTTCTCGCACTCGTTCTCTCGCGTGGCGTGCGGCGGTTGGGCCTGGGCGTGCTCGTGAGCGTATCCGGTCATCGCCGGGGTCGCTCAGAAAGCCACGGGTTGCCGGCCGCGCCGGGATCTCGTCAGCAGCCGGCGTCCCATCGCTCGAAGAAGCGGATCACGTCGTCGCCGTCGATCGCATCATCCCCCGTCACGTCGGCATCGGATCGGCCGGTATCCCACGCGAAGAAGAAGGCGATGACATCGTCGCCGTCGACCGCGCCGTCGTTGGTGAAGTCCGCGAGGCAGGGGCAGGTTGAGGGCGTCGTCGTCACCGCGTGTGCGCCGGGTTCGACGCACATGGTGAAGCCGTTGCCGAAGCGGACCGAGAGGCGGGTGGCTGAGGGATTCCAGGCGGCGTAGGTTCGAACGCCGTTCTTGATGAAGACGGCGTAGTGCGGGTGGTCGGCCGTGACCGAGGGATCGACGAGGCCAACGGCCGCGAGGGTCTTGATCCAGTGCATCATCTGAGCCTTCGTTTCGGGAGAATCAGGCTCGAACGCCGGGTTCGCATCGAGCCAGGCCTTGGCCGCCGCGGGGTCGAAGAGGGCCTGTGCGCAGCGGTGCACGGCTTGCCAAAGCGCGGGGGGGCCGCCGATGCGCTGGACCATCAGGTTCCAGCCTTTCTGGACCATGTCGGAACGCGCGCCGAGGTGGAGGTTTGATGAGGTGATCGGGAGCAGGTTGATGCCGTGGATGTGCTCCGGAGCGGCCGAGAAGAAGGTGCCGTACGCGGCTCCGCTGTCCCACACGATGCCGGCGATCTTGCGAGGAGCCGCGGCGGGGAAGACCTCGTTGTCGGCATCAAACCAGTACTCGCGGATGGCGGCGGATTCGCTGGCGAAGAGGAAAAGACCTAGATCGCGAAGGCGATCGTTGCGGGTCGCCGCTCCCCAGAGCGCGACGCCGCTGGCAAAGTTGATTGCTTCGGAGCTGGATTCCTGGTTGTTGCCCGCGCCGAAGCCGGCGTGGCCGGAGGCGTAGGAGAAGCCGCCGTAGGGGTCGATCGAGCGGAGGAATGGGAAGCGCAGATCGGCACGGTCGTCGTTCGCGGCGTCCTTGATGAGCAACTCCACCATCCCGCCGAACTGGCTCTGCGAGGCCCACGTCGGGTCGAGTCGTGCCAGCGTCGCCGCGGCGTGGATGAAGTACCCGTAGTGGAAATGGTGGTCGTTGAGTTCGCCGATGGAGCCGAAGGAGCCCGGGTAACCGAGGAGGGTGGACCACGGCGCGTGGTACGCGAAGAAACGGTCTTGCGGTGCGCCCGCTCGGTCGAGCCGGAACCAGTCGAGGCGGAAGATCTCGCCGGGGTAGGGCGTGTCGCAGGTGATGTAGACGTCGTGCAGGCCGGTGAGCGAGGCGGCGGCGGGGGTAAGTCCAAGGGCGACTTCATTCCACGCGCCGCCGTTGTTGCCGACACCGCCCTCGGCGATCACGGGGCCGTTTGGCGCATCCACGCGCATCTGAAAGAGACCGCTCCCACCTGAGACCGAGGAGTACATGAGCAGCAGGCGGTTGGCTGGGGTTGCGGACGTAAAGTCGAGCGCGTTGAAACGCAGGAAATCACCGCCGCTGATCCCGAAAACGCCGGAGCCCGTGGGCGTGGGGGCGATGGTGACGCCCTGGGATTGATCGAAGGACTCGGCCTCGACCTGTGCGAAGATGCTTCGTGTGGAGGGTGCGGCCCCGACGCGGAACCACTCGGAGAGTTCATCGCGAAGGAAGGCGACGAAGCGTTGGCGGGCGGGCTCGTGGCCGCACTGGGCGGCGAGATCGGCGAGGAGCTCGACCTTCGCGTAGGTCCGGCCCGCGCCGTAGGTGTCGGATCCGCCGCCGAGGTTTGGGGTGGTGTACTGGGCGTTGACGAGGGCGTGCAGCTCGGAATCGGTGATTGCGCCGGTTTCAGGGAGCACGGGGATGAGGCCGTGCATCGGCAGCGAGGCGGTGAAGGTTGACGCGTCTGCGAGCTTCATGAAGCCGCGCGAGGTCGGGTACCCCGCAGGCCCGCAAGGGGTAGATGTGTTCCGCCATTGGTGGCGGTAGAGCGCGATCAGTGGTGTGGCCTGCGTGCCTTCGCGGGGTGTGGTGAGGAATGAGAAGGTCGCGTCGACGCGCGAGGTTGATGGCTGATACTGCCAGGAGACGCGCGTGTCGGTCACGAAAGCAAATGCGCGGGACTCGAAGAGGTCGAGCGTGGTTGCGGTCGCGTCGGGGAGAGCGGCGACGGAGAAGTACCCGCGGCCCGCGAGCGAGCTGCGAGCTTGGGTTGCCGTGAGCGTCCAGGTTGAGCCGGTGGGGCCGAAGATGCCGTAGGGCACGCCGCCGATGGTGACGCCGATGGTGCGGCCGCGGTTGGCCCAGACCGTGGCGGCACCGGGGATGGTGTTGAAGGTGACGAGGGCGTCGGCGCCGGTGGTTTCGGCGTAGACGTACGGCATGCCGCGGCCGAAGGTGGTCTTGAGGCGGGCGCCGCCGCTGGACCAGGAGGTGGTGATGTCCCAATCGCCGGCGCGTTCGACTCGGAGTGTTGCGTTGGAGAGTCCCGCGAGGCCGATGCGCATGCCTCGTCGGGGGTCGCTGAGCTCGAAGAAGTAGTCGCTGGGGGTGAAGATCGGTTGCTGGACGGAGGCGATCCAGAGCCCTGCGCCTTCTGCACGCACGCTGAGCGGGTGCGGGTGCATGGGTTGGCCGTACGCGCTGTTGGGGTATCGGTGCCACACGAGGGAGGACCACCAGTTGTTGGTGGGAACGGGACCGGAGAACTGTGGGCCGACGACGGGGGCGATGGGCGCGCCGGTGGAGTTCGAGGGGAGCTCGAGGCCCTCGGGCACGGAGGAGTAGTAGGAGGCTTGGCCGCTCTGCGCAATCGGTTGAGCGAAGCAACCGACGCGCAGCGAAAGAAGGGCGATGGTGCAGAGGATTACCGTTCGAAGATGCATGGGGTAGCTCCGTCGTGAGGGGTAGAGCGGGTCGAGCAAGAGATGGTGGGGGGGCGACGTGGCTTAGCGCCCGGCGTCCCACAGCGAGAAGAAGACGATCACGTCGTCGCCGTCGACGCCGCCGTCGTTGGTGTAGTCGGTGTCGATCTCGCCGTTATCCCAAGCGCTGAAGAACGCGATGACATCGTCGCCGTCGACGCCGTTCACGCCGTCGAAGTCTCCGGTGCGGCAGCCGAACAGGACCACGCGCACGTCATCGACGCCGGCCTCGACGACCGACCCGGGGGCGAGGTCGCGGGCGCGGAATCGGACCCGTGTCGTGGCGGTGGGGGGGGCGGTCTCGCCGAAGGGGGTGGAGAGGGTCCACCACGCCCCACGGTTCTCGCTGATCAGTGCGACCTGCGCCCAAGATGCGCCGCCGTCGCGGGAGATCTCGACAGGCATCGAGTCGAGGTTGGGGCTGGACCCCGCGTTGTTCGAGTACCAGATGCTGCACCTGAGTTCGGCACCGGTGACCAGGAAGCCGCGCGGCCCGCTCGCGTCGATCAGCGGGGAGGTCAGGGTGGTCGTGCCGCCGTCGACATCGTTGGCTCCCACCGCTCCGCCGGAGGCACCGGTAATGAAGCACAGGGTGCCGTTGGGGCTCGCATCGTCCTCGGGCTGCGCCGCGGTACCGACGGGGTCGGCCCGCTGCCAGAGGCCGGAGGTCGCGTCGTCGCCGGTGGTGGAGAGCGTCCAGCCGCGATCGGACTCGGCGCTGTCGGAGAAGGCGGTGGTCGAGCTGAGTGTTCGTGTCGTGAAGACGGTGGCGGGTGCGCCCTCGGGGAGGCGTGCGGTGGTTCCGTCGGCGGCGGTGGCTTCGAAATACCACTGCGTCTCATCTCCGCAGAGCGCGGCGGGGAGGAGGGTGGAGGCGACGGGTGAGCCGTTCATGGGCGCGATGGCGAAGGGGCCCGAGGATCCGAGGCG
>JBEIUO010000691.1:0-2266 GCA_040374335.1 Phycisphaeraceae bacterium | reverse complement strand
TGGCATCTCGCCACGCGGGTGCAGGTGCTGCGCAGCGGCCCCCCCGCCACCCAAACCAAGACCAGACTGACCAGCACTCGTACGCGCATCCACCACTCCACACAGGGCCAACTCCCCGGGATTCCTCTACCACGATACCCGCACCCGAAGAAACTCGCTATACGCCTTTCCCAATCTCTTGCGGGAGGCGTCATGTTCAACACGATCCGAACTCTCTTCGCCGCAGCCACCTTCCCCGTCCGAACCCTGTTCCGGGGCTATCGCGCCCTGTGGTGGGCCTTCGCGGACTCCGCCCGCTCCGGTCCCGTCAGGGCTCCCGAGCACGGCAACTCCTTCGAAGTGGTCGATACAACCCCCAAGCCCGCTCCCACACCGGAGAAGCACCTCCGCAAGGGCTTCACCCTCTCCCTCATCTTCGCTGCGATCGCCGGTGTGATCGCCATCGTCGCCGGCTCGAGCGACACCCTGACCCCGCGCCACGCCGCCGCCCTCTGGGCGTGGTCCTCCGCCGCCGCGTGGGTCCTCTCGTACCTCAAGGTCCGCGCATGGGTCCGGGCCGACCCCTCGACCGCCCCCTCCTGGCGCGACCTCATCCGCCGTGCCCCCGTTGCTACCTTCGACGCCGCCCGCAAGGCCGGTACCGCCTGCAAGGCCGCCGCAACCAGCGATCCCGCCCGCAAAGCCGCCTCGAACGCCCGGGCCGCCGGTTCGTGGGCGTGGCGTTCGCTCTCGGCCCTCGCGTCGAAGGCGCGTCCGCAGCCTAAGTCGGCCCCGACCGGGGCGTGACCTACGCTGACGCATGATCTACGCCGCGGTCTGCTTCGCCGCGCTTCTCGCCGCCGCGCTCACGTTCGTCTCCGGCTTCGGGCTGGGGACGCTTTTGCTCCCGGCGTTCGCGTTGTTCGTGCCGCCCGAGGTCGCGGTCGCGGCAACCGCTGTGGTGCACCTGGCCAACAACGTGTTCAAGCTGGCCCTAACGCGTTCGAGTGCGGACCGGACGGTCGTCCTGCGGTTCGGGCTCGTGGCGCTCGCGTTGGCGGTGGTGGGGGCGCTCCTGCAGAAGCAACTGGAAGGCCTCGAGCCGCTGTACACCCACACCCTCAGGGGGCGCGACTGCCACATCACGTGGCTCAAAGCCTCCGTGGGCGCGGTGATCGTCGGGTTCTCGATCATCGAGCTCTCGCCGCGCTACGACTCGCTGGCGTACGACCGCCGCTGGCTGCCGCTGGGCGGGGCGTTGAGCGGCTTCTTCGGGGGGCTCTCGGGTCACCAGGGTGCGCTCCGAAGCGCGTTCCTGGTCCGGTGCGGCCTGTCGAAGGAGGCCTTCGTCGCGACCGGCGTCGTCTGCTCGGTGCTGGTCGACGTCCCGCGTCTGGCGGTGTACGGGAAGTCGTCGTGGACGCACCTCTCGGGGTCCGAGTCCATGGTCGGCCCGATCGCCGCTGGCTGTGCTGCCGCGTTCCTCGGGACGCTGCTCGGTGCGCGGCTGGTGAAGAAGATCACGCTGAAGGCCGTGCGCGTGGTGGTGGGGGTGGCGCTGTTGTTGTTCGGCGTGGCGATGGTGGGCGGGCTGGTGTGACCCCGCCGGGAACTCCGGTCCGGTCCCCAAACGGGCCGCCCCCGAACTCCCCCTCAACCGCACGCGTAGGATTGCCGAAATACCGACAAGGGACGAACGCGCAACTTTTGGTCCGAGAAGATCGGGCCCGCCGGCATCCCAACCTCTCGACGGACTCACTCCATGGTCACTCCTCGTCGCGCTCTGGTCACCGGCATCACCGGTCAGGACGGCTCCTACCTCGCCGAGTTCCTGCTCGCCAAGGGCTACGAGGTTCACGGCATCATCCGCCGTTCCTCCAGCTTCAACACCCAACGCATCGACGACATCTACGAAGACCCACACCTCCCGAAGGCCCGCCTCAAGCTCCACTACGGCGACCTCTGCGACAGCAACTGCCTCAACGACATCATGCGCAAGGTTCGCCCTCACGAGGTCTACAACCTCGGCGCACAGTCCCACGTCCGTGTCTCCTTCGACATGCCCATCTACACCGCCGACACCGTCGCCATGGGCGCGCTCCGCCTCCTCGACGCGGTCCGCGACTTCCAGCAGGAATCCGGCCAGCAGGTCCGCTACTACCAGGCCTCCAGCTCCGAGCAGTACGGCAAGGTCGTCGAGACCCCGCAGACCGAAGACACCCCCTTCTACCCCCGCTCCCCCTACGCCTGCGCCAAGCTCATGGCCCACTGGGCAACCGTCAACTAC
>JBEIUO010000113.1:0-6926 GCA_040374335.1 Phycisphaeraceae bacterium | reverse complement strand
TCCTGAGCTCCCCTATCGGCTTCATCCATGCGGGCCACGAAGAGAAGTGCATCAAGCAACGACTCCGGCTCGCTGCCCCCGCCCATCGGCTCGAGTTCGAACAGTTGCTTGCGCAACTCGTCGGCGCTGGCCACGAACGGGGGGTCGATGATCCAGTTAGTACTATCGTGGGGGTAATCTCGGTAGCCCACAATCTTGCCGCGCCAGTCGCGAACAGGCATCGAGCCGTTTGCGTCCGCCGTCGTGAGCGAAGTGATGAAGTTGCTGATGTTCTGCTTCAGCGCCTCAATACATGGCTTCATGCTGTATGTGGCGTCGATAACAAAGACCAAGTCCACGACTCCGCGTGAGCCACCGGCCTTGCCTTGAGGTTTGTTCTCCAACATTGCGGTCACTCCTTCGAGATTGCTTAGCGATGATACACGATCGCGACCAATGGCCAGCATCGGTTATGCTCAGAAACCCACATTACTCAACCACCCAAACTCCGAACAAACAACGGCCTTGCACTCTCCTCGCCACCGCAAACAGGCTGATCACACTTCATCGCGCTGCCCCCGCGCGGGACTCGGGTCTGGCGCTGACGGGGTGGATGGTGTGGTGTGGAGAGCAACTGGGGTCGCGTTCTCCTCTCCATCAAACAAGTTCTCTGTGTTCGTCGACTCCACATGGTGCTGCCGCTCGTGCGGCGCTTCGCCCTCTCCCTCCCACCCGGCTTCCGTTCGGTCGTGGTGCGGAGGATTGTCGAACATTGCCGCGCGGGTGGCGGCGTTCTTGTGATCGCTGGCGTGATTGTCGGACCTGGGCGTGGGGAAGCCTGAGCGCGGGGCTTGTAAGGACGGCGTGAGTGGATACGCTGGCATCCGTTTGACTGGGACTTCCATGGAGATTCGGAACATGACGATGCGTATCACCGCCCTTTTGCTCGCCGCCGCGGCGGGGACGACGTTTGCTCAGACCGTGATCGTGACAACCAATACGACGCTGAACCCGGGGGCGACGACGATTGGTGGGGTGCCGTTGGCGACGGCGGACATCGTGGTGCAGGGCGCGACGCTGACGGTGAACGGGGCGCACACCATCCGGTCGCTGGAGGTGCGGAGGTCGGGGACGACGGTGCCGGGCGTGGTGACGCACGCGCCGCAGTTCACGTACACCGATGGGCTGGGTGCGCAGGCCTTCGGCGCGGCGTTGACGGACCACGACCTGAGCGGCGGCGTTGACGGCGACGACGTGATCCTGTTCTTCGCGATCTGGGATCGGGCCTGCTGATTCAGGAGAGCGCGGAGCCCCAGGTGCGCCAGTGGTCGTTCATGGCGTCTCGGCGCGTGGCGTGCGGGCATTCGGTGATGGTGCGCGCGAGGGCGTCGTGCAGGAGCACGAGGTCCGCGATGGCGATGCGCTCGGGCTGCGGGGGCGTGCCGGCGTTGTGCATGTTGCGGATGGGGTAGAGGATCGCGCCGGAGTCGTGGCCGAACGCTGAGAAGGCCGCGGCCTCGGTGCGATCGGCGGCGGCGGAGTCTGTGGGGGTAGGGCCGAGCGCGGCGAGGTCGCGTGCGAGCGCGGGGTGCGCGGCGGCGAGGAGGCCGGAGCCGGGCGCGGCTTCGCGGGCGTCGACGCAGATCACGCGGGCGCAGGGGCCGAGAATGCCGGCGCGGCAGATGGCGATCGCGCCGAGCATGCCGAGCTCTTCGGCCCGGGTGAGGAGGAGACGCACGGGGCCGTGCGGGCGATGGTCGCGCGTGGACTCGAAGGCGGCGAGGAGCGCGGCGACGCCGATCATGTTGTCGCAGGCGAGGCCGAAGAGGTCGGAGTCGGTGCGGCCGGGTTCGCCGACGTCCCAAGAGGCGACATCACCGGGGGCGGGGGCGGCGTCGAAGGAGGCGCGGGCGCGGACGGAGCCGGGGGTGGGATCGGTGATCTCGTGGAGGGTGCCGCGGATGGTGCGGGAGTTGGAGCGGATGATGACTGGGGAGTTGGTGGGGAGGTCGGAGGGGTGGCCGCCGCGACGGAGGAGGAGAGCTTCGCGGGGGGAGTGGGGGAGGGTTTCGACGATGAAGTTGGGGTGGTCGAGGTGCGCGGCGAGGTAGAGGGGCGGGCCTTTGGGTTCGCGGGCGGCGCGGAGGATGAGGTTACCGGAGTGGTCGCGGCGGGACTCGCACCAGGGGCGGGAGGCGGTCCAGAGGTTGACGAAGTCGATGGCGGGTTGTTCGCGGCCTGGGGCGGCGGCGATGGCGAGAGCGGAGGAGGCGAGGGAGATGAGGGGCGTCAAAGCGGCTCCGGGCGCGGTGGATGGACTCGCAAGATGCGGGGAATCATGCTAGGGTGTTTGCCGATGGAACATCCGGGAATAGCACCAGAGCCACGCGAGGACGAGTTCGGCACCGACATCATGGTGACGCCGAGCGTTGTGATACCTTCAGAGGTGTTGCACTACAGCTTTGCGCGGAGTTCGGGGCCGGGGGGGCAGAACGTCAACAAGCGGTCGACGAAGTGCACGCTGCGGGTGGCGTTGGCGGAGTTGCCGCTGGGGGCGGATCAGTTGACGCGGCTGTGCGCGATGGGTGCGCGGTACGTGACGGATGACGGGGAGCTGGTGATTTCGTGCGACGAGCACCGGAGTGCGCCGAGGAACAAGGCGGGGTGTGGGGAGCGGCTGCGGGAGTTGGTGGCGCGGAGTCTGGTGGCACCGCGGGTGCGGAAGGCGACGAGGCCGTCGCGGGGTGCGCGGGAGCGGCGGCTGGGGGACAAGAAGGCGAACTCGGATCGCAAGCGTGGGCGGCGTGGCGGGGACGATTGAGGGGCTAGAAGTCGTCGTCGCTTGAACGGCTCTTGGACCACTTGGGCTTTTTCTCTTTTTCGACGACGAGGCCGCTGACGCGGACGGTGCCTTCGCCGAGTTCGGCGACGAGGTGTTCGACGAACTCGGAGTCGGGGGTAACTTTGATGCGGGGGTCGGTGGCGAGGGTGGCGACGGCGCCGTCGACGCCGATCATGAGTTCGACGGGGAAGGTGAGGGCGCGTTCGTCGGCGTTCTTGGCTTTGGCGGAGTCGGCGTATTTGGCGACGTTTTCGTTGAGGAGTTCCGCGACGCGGGAGAGGGCGCGGGGTGCGCCGCCGTTGAGGGTTTTCTCGTCGACGAGGACTTTGAAGCGACCGGGCTCGACGGGGACGCACTCGATGGGGGCGAGGCGGTCGACGATGATCTGGGGTTCGCCCTTCTTGGTGTCGATACGGCCGAGGACGAAGACGACCTTTTCGGCTTCGGCGAGGTGGCCATAGCGGGCGAAGGCTTCGGTGAAGACGACGGCTTCGCAGGCACCGCTGAGGTCTTCAACGGTGAGGATGGCCATTTTCTGGCCCGCGCTGCGGCCTTGTTTGACGACGAGGGTTCGGGAAGACTGGACCATCGCGGCGAGGACGACGCGGGTGTCCTGGGTGAGTTCTTTGGTGCCGGCGGTGGTGGTGGTGGTGAACGCGCTGCTCCACTTGCGCCAGCGGTCGAGGGGGTGGCTGCTGACGTAGAAGCCGATGACTTCCTTCTCGAAGGCGAGGGTTTCGGCTTCGTTCCAAGGGGTGGCGCGGGCGAGGGTGCCGGCGGCGGTTTTGGAGGCGGCGGGGGAGGGGGCGCCGAGGCCGAAGAGGGCACCCTGGCCAGCGGCTTTGTCGGCGGCGAGGGATGCGCCAGCGCTGAGGGCCTGTTCGATAGAGGCGACCATGGCGGCGCGGTTTTCGCGGCCGTGCTGACGGTCGAACGCGCCGCACTTGATGAGTGACTCGAGGCCGGCCTTGTTCATGGTGCCGGGGGGAAGGCGTTCGCAGAAGTCGAAGAGGCTGGTGTACGGGCCGCTCTTCTGGCGTTCGGCGACGACGGCGGCGACGGCGCGTTCACCGACGCCCTTGATGGCGCCCATACCGAAGCGCATGTGGCCGTGGTTGGCCTTGTGGGGTTCGTCTTCGTCGAAGACGACTGTGAAGTCCTGTTGGGAGAGGTTGATGTCCGGCGGGCGGACTTCGATACCGACGCGGATGGTGTTGCCGGTGGCGGGGTCGATGGCGCGGGTGCGGCGGCAGTCTTCGAGGTAGGGGATCCACTCGCTGACTTTGTTGGCGCCGGACTCGTAGGTGAGGAACGCGGCCATGTACTGGGCGGGGAAGTAGGTCTTGAGGTAGGCGGTCTGGTAGGCGACGATGGCGTAGCCGGTGGAGTGGGACTTGTTGAAGCCGTAGCCGGCGAACTTCAGGATGAGCTCGAAGAGTTCTTCGGCCTTTTCCTTGGCGAGACCTTGCTTCTGGGAGCCCTCGACGAACTTGGGGCGTTCCTTCTCGATCTTGTCGTGCTTCTTCTTGCTGATGTTCTTGATGAGGGTGTAGGCGTCGCGGAGTTTGATACCACCGAGGCCGTGCACGATCTGCATGACCTGTTCCTGGTAGACCATGACGCCGTAGGTTTCGCCGGTGTACTGCTCGACGATGGGGTGAACGAGGGGGACTTCGGCCTGGCAGTGTTTGCGGCGGTTGTAGTCGGGGATGAGGTCCATGGGACCTGGGCGGAAGAGGGCGTTGGCGGCGATGAGGTCTTCGAGGCGGTCGGGCTTCATCTCGACGAGGAGTCGGCGCATGCCGCCGGATTCAAACTGGAAGACGCCGGTGGTCTCGCCGCGGCGGAAGAGTTCGAGAACGCGTTGGTCGGAGTAAGCGAGGCGCTCCAGGTCGAGCGGGTGGGAGAAGCTCAGATCAGCGAGGCTCGGAGCGTTGGACTTTGAGCTTTGCTGCTTTGCGGCTTGGAGCTTGGCGTACTCCTCTCCCCGGCCGACCGCGGCCCAGATCTCCTCTTCGCTCAGTGTTTCGCGGATGAGCTTCTTGGCGCGTTCGATGACGGAGAGGGTGCGGAGGCCGAGGAAGTCCATTTTGAGGAGGCCCATCTTCTCGCAGGTGGGGCCGTCCCACTGCGTGATGATGTCGTTTCCTTCGGTGCCGGGTTGCTTGTAGAGCGGGACGATCTCGGAGAGTGGGCGGGTGGCGACGATGACGCCGGCGGCGTGGACACCGGCGTGGAGGGTGTGGCCTTCGAGCTGGATCGCGTTGTCGAGGAGCTGGCGGACGGCGGGCTCGGTGTCGTAGATCTTTTTGAGGTCGGGTTCTTGTTCGAGGGCGTCCTTGATCTCGATGTTGAGGGTTTCGGGGACGAGTTTGGCGATGCGATCGACTTCGGGGATCGTCATCTCGAGGACGCGGCCGACGTCGCGGATGGCGGCGCGGGCTTTCATGGTCCCGAAGGTGATGATCTGGGCGACGTGGCCGTACTTGTTGCGGACGTAGTTGATGACGTCGCCGCGACCGTCTTGGCAGAGGTCGATATCGATATCGGGGTACTCGGAGCGATCGGGGTCGGTGAATCGCTCAAAGAGCAGGCCGTATTGGACGGGGCAGGCGTTGGAGAGGCCCAGGACGAAGCCGACCATGGTTCCGACGCCGGATCCACGGGCGTTGGCGGGGATGGCGCGCTGGCGGCCCCAGTTGACGAAGTCCCAGACGATCAAGAAGTACGCGGAGATGTTCTTGTCGGCGAGGATCTTGAGTTCGCGTTCGAGGCGGGCGGTGAAGTCGTTGGGGCCTTTGGCCTGGGCGTGGCCGTATCGCCAGATCATGCCGGCTTCGGAGAGCATGCGGAGGGCGGTGTCGCAGTTGGTCTTGGAAGTGGCGAGTTCTTCGGGCGTTGGGGGCTGGCGGAAGGGCTGAACGTCGAAGCTGGCGCAGTAGGCCTTGTACCAGGCGGTGAGATCGCCGCCGAAGGCGGGATCGTCGTGGCGTGGGAGGGAGGCGGCGGCGGGGATAGCGATGTGGACGGCGGGGGAGTTGTTCTGGCCGAGGGGGAGTTCGACGTTGCAGCGTTCGGGGATGATGGCCGCGGCGTCGAGGGCCTGGTGGCCGGCGTCGCCGTACTGGGCGAAGAGCTTCTCCATCTGCTGGGGGCTCTTGACGTAGATCTCCGGGGTGTAGCGCATCCGGTCGGGGTCGTTCTTGCCCTTGCCGGTTGAGATGCAGATGAGGGTGTCGTGCGCGTCGTGGTCTTCGGCGCGGAGGAAGTGGGCGTCGTTGTCGCAGACGAGGGGGAGGTTGAGTTCCTTGGCGAGTTTGATGAGCAGCGGGTTGATGGCGTTCTGCTCGGGAACGTGGTGCTGCATCTCGATGAAGAATCGGGATGTCGCGGGGTCCGGTGTGCCGTTGAAGGTGGCGGCGTGCCAGCGTGCGCTTTCCTTGGCGAGTTCCCAGTACTTTTCGTCGCCGGAGCGGTGGTAGGAGAGGAGGTGGTCGCCGATCTCGCTGCCGAGGTGGCCGTTGATGGCTATGAGGCCTTCGTTGTGCTTGAGGAGGAGTTCGCGGTCGACGCGGGGCTTGTAGTAGAAGCCGGTGAGGTAGGCCTCGCTGCCGAGGACCATGAGGTTCTGCCAGCCCTTGAGGTTCTCGGCGAGGAGGACGAGGTGGAAGCCGCCTTCGCCGCCGCCGGAGTAGGTGCGGTCGGTGCGGGGTTTGCCGGGCGGGGTGACGTAGGCCTCGCAGCCGAGGATGGGCTTGATGCCTTTGTCTTTGCAGGCGAGGTAGAAGGCTGCGGTACCGAAGAGGTTGCCGTGGTCGGTGATGGCGCAGGCGGACATCCCGAGCTCTTTGATGCGCGCGACGAGTTTGTCGACCTGGTTGCCACCGTCGAGCAGTGAGTACTCGGTGTGGAGGTGGAGGTGCGCGAAGGTGGCGGGAGCGGGGCTCCCGGGGAATGCGGGCTCTGCGGCTGGGGGCATGGGAGAAGCTCTCCTGTTGGGGGGCATTGTACCGGAGGGGGCGTGGTTGTGTGGGGATTGCGCAGGCGGCAGAGACGGAACAGGCGGGTGTGACCGGAGTTGGGGGGTTGAAAACGGGTGGCGGGG
>JBEIUO010000706.1:0-2185 GCA_040374335.1 Phycisphaeraceae bacterium | reverse complement strand
TCCCACAGCGGGTAGCGGTTGGCGCCGGCGTTGTTGACGAGATCGGATTGGAGGATGGTGTCGCGCGAGTTGATGAAGCTCAGCGCGCTCGCGGGGTTCAGCTTCATCCCGTCGACCGACAGCCGCATGATCTCTTCGTTGGCGGCGAATCCCATCGTGCGCGAGAGTTGCTCGCGGCACTCGAGCAGGGCCATGCACCACGCCTCCCCAACGTTGTGCACCTCGCTCGCGAAGCCGCCGTTGTCGTTGCGAGGCACCGACGATGGAAAGTTGATCTGTCCCGGATCGATGTCGGCGAACGTCAGCGGGTTCTTGGATGTGTCGGTGCTGTACGGGAAGCGCCGGATGCCGAAGTAGTAGTTGTGGCGGAGCGAACCATTGAAGAGGTGCGTGAGGTAGGGCGAGAACGCGTACACGGCGTTGAAGTCGTCCCCGGGCTGAGCGTTCAGGCATAGCCCGAAGAAGTCGGACCAACCCTCGCCCATCCCGCCCTCTTGGTCCTGGCCGTCGAGTCTGCCGTCGTGCAGCCGGATCGAAAGCCCGTGCGCGAACTCGTGGTACACGATGTCCGCCTCGAACGCGCCATCCCGGTCCGGGTTCGGCCCCGTAAATATGTACATCTGCGTCCGCGGGGGCGTGCTGTCGGGCTCGCCGTCGATCCCCGTCGAGTTCCAGTTCGCGTTGTTCGTGCCGCCGCCGTCCTGCGCGTCGACCTGCAGGCGGTCGTTGCCCAGCCCCTGGCCGCTGAAGTTGATCGCCTGGAAGTTGCCCGCGGCTTCATCAAAGCCCAGCGCGTAAAGGCGGTCGTGGAACGTGTTGGCGAAGTAGAAGAGCTGCGTTACCGCCGCGTCGCGGTACGACCCCGGCCCATCCGCGGTGTTCATCGGAAAGTCGAAGACGCGCGCCGCGCCGCCGTTGGGCCGCGGAAGGTCCGCGACGTTGTTGGTGTCGATATCGGTGTGCACGTCGGCGTTGTTGCCGAGTGTCTCGCTCTCACCGTCGTTGATCCATCCGTTGGGCGAGTAGGTCTGCATCATCTGGGGCGTGATCACCAGAAGCTGGCGAGAGACCTCCGGGAACTGGAAGCCATTCGGGGTCGGTGTGCCCGGAGAACCGGGGGCGGGGCTGTCCGTCGGGTAAACGCGGAACGTGATCGGCTCGGTCGTCGCGTACTTCACGCGGTTCGCGCGGTACAGAATCTCCCCGCTCACCGCGTCCACAATCATGTCGTACGTGTGACCCACGCTGCCTGGCGACGGCATGACCACGGCCCACGCGGTCCGCACTTCGTCGCGCGACATCGGAAAGTAGATCGGCCTCGTCACCACCGGGGCATCGGAACGCACGCCCTCGGCCGTCCAGAAGGTCCGGCCGTGCAGCCCTTCCGACTCCGACGTCTTCGTCGGCGTGCCCTTCAGCCGAATCGCGACATTTGCCGCGGCACGTGCGATGGCGTCCTGCGGCGAGAGCAGCGGCTCCTTGACGGCGAAGTCAGTCGCGGGCCTCGGCACGTACGTGCCGCCGATGTTGATGAGCTGTCCGTCGCGCGTTACGTTCGCGTACAGCGTGCAGCCGAAGAGTTCGACGCCGCGCACGAGTTGCTGCCAGCCGAGGTGGCGCACGCCGTTGTGGGCGGTGGAGTAGTCGCGACGCACGCGGGCGGAACGGAGTTCCTCTGGGGTGATCCCGAAGAGGTCGGGGTTTGCCGCGAGGAACGCGTCGACGACCTCAGCGGGCTTCGCGAGTGTCGGCTTGGTGAGGAATGCCTCGGTCGACCGCACAAAGTCCGGGGTCCCGAGAACCGGGTGACTGTCCATGCGAACGCCGGGGACGCGCGTGGCGAGTTCCGCCATCGCGCTCAGTTGCGAGGTTCCACCGGGCGATGCCAGCCACGAGGCCGCGGCCTCGGCGGTCTTTGGTGTGGGACTGTGATGAATGGGGTCGAGGCGGGCGTCGTGGAAGGGGAACCCGTCGCGGAAGAACCGCGCGATGCCGCGGACGCCGTCGCGCTCCGGGGGAGAGGCGACATCAGGGGAGACCTGAGCGGCGGCGGAACCGGCGAGGAGGGCGAGTGCCGCGAGGACGGGGGAGGCGTTCATGGTGCGGTCCTGAGCGGTGCGGTTTGGGGAAAAATCGCTTTGAGGAACTCTCTGGAGAAAGATAGCGGCCTGGGTGGAGCGGGAGG